>JBQTJE010000055.1:0-2455 GCA_052387455.1 Pseudonocardia sp. | reverse complement strand
CCCCCCAGAGGACGTAGATGTCGCCCGCCGCGTTGGGCGCGAGCTCGTCGGAGGTGACGAGTGTGCGCCTGCCGTCGCGGACCACGACCGCGGCGAGCACCCGGCCGTCGGGTGCGGCCAGGGTGGCGAAGCGGGTGCCGGGCTCGTCGAGGCCGGTGACGATGTCGGCGAGCGTCTGCGCCTGGGCAGTCTCGGCGTCGCGCTCGGCGCGGCGCGGGGCCGAGCGCACGGCGAGGCCGCCGATCGCGACGATCCCGACCAGCGCCAGCGTGGCGGCGACGAGCCGGCTGCGGCGCGACGACCCGGGGCGCGCCGGGCGCCGGTCGGCGGCGCGACGCCGGCCGGAGGTGGCTCGGTGCTGTGCCGGGACGGTCACGCCGGGCTCGGCGGCGGGTACCCGCTCGACCCGCTGCGGCCGGCTGGGCACCTGCACGGTCTCGGCGGCCTCGGCGAGGATCGAGCCACGCAGCGTGACCGGCGGCTGGACCTGCTCGACGGCTCCGCCGAGCTGCGCGAGGACACGCTCGGCGTCGGTCAGCGCCGCCTGGCACGACGGGCAGCCCGGGATGTGCTCGAGCACGTCGATCTCCTCGTCGGGCTCGAGCGCGTGCAGCGCGAGCCCGGCGACCTGCACGTTGTAGAGGCAGTTGCGCCGCCACAGGCCACTCACAGCACACCCCCGGCGGGGTCGGCGAGAAGCGGGCCGAGCGCGGTGCGCAGGCGCTGCACACCGGTGAACATGCGCGACTTGACGGTGCCCAGCGGAACCCCCGTCAGGGCGGCGACCTCACGCTGCGTGTACCCGCCGTAGTAGGCGAGGGCGAGCGCCTGACGCTGCTCGGCGGGGAGCTCGCCCAGCGCGTCGCGGACCTGGCCCGCAACCACCTTGCCCAGCGCGGCCTGGTCGGCACCCGGCCCCGGTGGTGCGGACCACTCGGCGCCGTCGTCCGCGGCGGGCACGGTGCGGCGGCGGATGGCGCTCTCCCGGCGCACCGCGTCCACGGCCTTGTGGTGGACGAGCGTGAGCAACCAGGTGCCGAACGAGCCGCGCCCGGGATCGAAGCGGTTCGGGTCGCGCCAGAAGGCGAGGAAGACCTCCTGCACGACGTCCTCGGCCAGGCCGTCGTCCGCGCAGATCCGCCGGGCGAGCGAGTAGGCCGGACGGCCGTAGCGGTCGTAGAGGGCGCCGAGCGCGTCCTGGTCGCCCTCGACCACGCGGCGCACGACCTGCTCGTCCACGACCGCCGCCTGGGCACGACCGGCACCGCGGCCACGCCGGTCCGGCGTGCGGGGTGCGTCGGCGTCGGGCACCAGGGAGATCCTCACGTCTCGATGTTCGCATCGGGGCGGTTGCCGGTTCAGATTAGTCCCGAAGGGGCTTACCGGGGGCGTTGTGTACCCGCTGTGGCTCCCGTTGGGCCGTCGGGGTGAGTCGACCGGGCATCCGGGCGGGAAGTGTTCGATGACCCGTCACATCCGCGCGCCACCGTCGTTCTTCCGCATGACGAACCACGCGGCACCACGAAAGAGGATTCACTGATGCGCGACGAGCACACGGTCATCTGCTCCCCGGCGGTGTTCGAACTGATCGCCCCGGACGCGCCGGTGGTCCCCGTCAAGGTGGAGCTGACCTACAACAGCCGCGACCCGTACGCCGTGCAGGCCACCTTCCGCACCGGCCAGGGTACGGCCGTCGACTGGGTGTTCGCCCGCGACCTGCTCGCCGACGGCCTCGTCTCCTCGGCCGGGACCGGCGACGTCCGCGTGCAGCCGATGCCCAGCGATCCCGGCCGCGTGGAGCTGGAGCTCACCTCCCCGTCCGGGCACGCGCTGTTCACGACGTGCAAGCACGCCCTCGGCGACTTCCTCAACCGCACCTACCGCGCGGTGCCGGCGACCACCGAGTACAGCTGGCTGGACTTCGACATGGCGCTGTCCGAGCTGCTCGACAACGACCGCGCACGCGACTGAACGCTCCAGGGTGCCGGACGTCGCGGCACCTGGCTCGCCGGGGGCCGCATGCAACCCCACCGGGAGCTACGGTAGAGTTCTGACGTCACCGCAGCGGACACGCTGCACACGCGGACGTAGCGCAGCTGGTAGCGCATCACCTTGCCAAGGTGAGGGTCGCGGGTTCGAATCCCGTCGTCCGCTCGGAGGAAGTACGGAACTTCGCCGGGCCTCCAATCCGAATTCCGGTGCTGCGACGTTCGAGCGGCGCACATTCGGGCGGAGTGGCCGAGTGGCTTAGGCAAGGGCCTGCAAAGCCCTGTACGCGGGTTCGATTCCCGCCTCCGCCTCGGGCGATTAGCTCAGTGGGAGAGCGCATCCTTGACACGGAAGAGGTCACAAGTTCAATCCTTGTATCGCCCACCACCCGCGACAGGCCCCTGACCAGCAGAGTCAGGGGCCTTCGTCGTGTCCGGTGCGCTCAGCGGCGGGGGGTCGCGGCCAG
>JBQTJE010000054.1:0-53119 GCA_052387455.1 Pseudonocardia sp. | reverse complement strand
GGGGTGCGGTGAGAACCTCCTGTCGCGGATGGACCGCGACCGTTCCAGTCCATAGGAGGTGAGTGGTTCTCATGCGTCATTACGAGCTCATGGTCATTCTCGACCCGAGCCTGGACGAGCGCACTGTCACGCCGTCCCTCGAAGCATTCCTCAACGTGATCCGGACCGACGGTGGCACCGTCGAGAAGATCGAGGTGTGGGGCAAGCGCCGCCTGGCCTACGAGATCGCGAAGCACGCCGAGGGCATCTACGCGGTGCTCGAGGTGGCCTGCGAGCCGGCCACCGTCGCCGAGCTGGACCGCCAGCTCGGGCTCAACGAGTCGGTGCTGCGCACGAAGGTGCTGCGTCGCGAGCCCAAGCGCGCGGCGGTCGCCGCCTCCGCGAGCTGAGGAGGCGGCGATGGCTGGCGAGACTGTGATCACCGTGGTCGGCAACCTCACCGCCGACCCGGAGCTGCGGTTCACCCCGTCCGGCGCCGCCGTGGCCAACTTCACGGTGGACTCCACCCCGCGCACCTTCGACCGCCAGTCCGGCGAGTGGCGCGCCGGCGATGCGCTGTTCATGCGCTGCAACGTCTGGCGCCAGGCCGCGGAGAACGTCGCCGAGACGCTCACCCGCGGGATGCGAGTGATGGTGTCGGGGCGGCTGCGGCAGCGCTCGTTCGAGACCCGCGAGGGCGAGAAGCGCACTGTCGTGGAGCTGGAGGTCGACGAGGTCGGCCCGTCGCTGAAGTACGCCACGGCCAAGGTCAACAAGGTCAGCCGGGGCAGCGGCGGCGGTGGCTTCGGCGGGTCGGGCGCAGGGGGCGGCAACGCCCCGGTCGACGACCCGTGGGGCTCCGCGCCGCCGGCAGGCGCACCGTCGAGCAGCGGGTCCGGCAGCGGGTCCGGCGGCGGGGGTTACCCGGCCGACGACGAGCCCCCCTTCTAACCACCCGACCTCACCCGCGAACCACCCAGAACCACCCCAGGAGCAACCCCATGGCCAAGCCCGTCCTGCGCAAGCCGAAGAAGAAGGTGTGCGCGTTCTGCAAGGACAAGGGACAGGACATCGACTACAAGGACACCGGCCTGCTGCGGAAGTTCATCTCCGACCGCGGCAAGATCCGGGCTCGCCGGGTCACCGGCAACTGCCGTCAGCACCAGCGGGACGTCGCCGTCGCGGTCAAGAACTCCCGCGAGGTCGCGTTGCTGCCCTACACCTCGACCGCCCGCTAGGAGGTGCGATGAAGCTCATCCTCACCGCCGACGTGCCCAACCTCGGCGCACCCGGCGACGTTGTCGAGGTCAAGGACGGCTACGGCCGCAACTACCTGCTGCCCCGCAAGATGGCGATCGTCGCCACCCGCGGTGCGGAGAAGCAGGTCGCCACGATCGCGCGGGCGCAGAAGGCCCGCCAGATCCGCGACCTCGGGCACGCACAGGAGGTCGCGGGCCAGCTCGCGGCACTCACGGTCACCGTCAAGGCCAAGGCCGCGGGTGACACGGGCCGGTTGTTCGGTTCGGTCACCGCGTCCGACGTCGCCGACGCGGTGCGTGCGGCCGGTGGTCCGGCGCTCGACCGGCGGGCCGTGGAGGTGCCCGGTCAGATCAAGGCGGTCGGCACCCACTCGGTCACCGTGCGGCTGCACCCGGATGTCACCACCGAGCTCGCGGTCTCGGTCGTCGCGAGCTGAGACCCGCCGATCGGTAGATCTCGATTACCTAACGTAAGCGGGGTGGAACGGGGCGAGAAGCCCGGTTCCGCCCCGCTGTCGTGCGGTGACCGACCGTCGAGGTTCCGGTGCCGGCCGGCGCCCGGGTTTGTCGAGGTGCCGCCGTCCGGCCGTGGCGGCGCTCGGCGCCGGGTGCAGCCCGAGTGATCGCGCCGGCGACACGCCCGGGACGACACTCCCGACCGATGTTGCCCACACCCCGTACGGATGCTCTGAACAGGCAATATGGCCGGAATCGGCGAGTTGTCCACATTTTCTCCACATGGCTGTCCCGGCGGTGACCTGCCCGCTCCCCACAGCGTCCACAGGCCACCCACAGAACCGTGCACAGCCCGGTTTGGCAGGCCGTGCGTCGACCCCTAACGTCACCGCGGGCGGCGGAGCCGGCGATCGGGGGATCGGCGACCGCGGGGGATGCGCTTCGAACATCTGTTCGATACACTGGGCCGGGGGGTGACGCAGCGTGGCATTGACCGATGATCGTCCGGCCGGGAGGCCGCGCCCGATCCGCGCGGCCGACGAGGCCGGCGCCGGAGATGGCGCGGCGCCGTTCGACCGCCAGCCGCCGCAGGATCTCACCGCGGAGCAGTCCGTGCTGGGCGGGATGTTGCTGAGCAAGGACGCGATCGCCGACGTCGTCGAGGTGCTGCGTCCCGACGACTTCTACCGTCCCGCCCACCAGACGGTCTACGACTGCATCCTCGATCTCTACGGGCGCGGCGAGCCGGCCGACGCCGTCACGGTCGCCGCGGAGCTGCAGCGCCGTGGCGACCTGATCCGCCTCGGCGGACTGCCCTACCTGCACACGCTGATCGCCACGGTGCCCACCGCGGCCAATGCGGCCTACTACGCCGAGATCGTCGCGGAGAAGGCGATCCTGCGCCGGCTCGTGGAGGCCGGCACCCGCATCGTGCAGCTCGGCTACCACGGCGCACAGGGTGCTGACGTGAGCGAGGTGGTCGATCGGGCCCAGGCCGCCATCTACGACGTCACGGAGCGGTCCACCAGCGAGGACTACGTCCCGCTCGAGGAGCTGCTCCAGCCCACGATGGACGAGATCGACGCCATCGCCTCGCGCGGCGGCGTCGCGCTGGGGGTACCCACCGGGTTCGCCGACCTCGACGCCGTCACCAACGGACTGCACGCCGGGCAGATGATCGTGGTGGCGGCCCGCCCTGGGCTGGGGAAGGCGCTCGCGCTCGACACCCCGCTGCCCACGCCGGGCGGCTGGACCACCATGGGCGAGGTCGCGGTCGGCGACGAGCTGCTCGGCGCCGACGGCCGGCCGGTCCGCGTCGTCGCCGCCACGGAGGTCCTGGTCGGGCGGCCGTGCTTCGACGTCGAGTTCTCCGACGGCACGGTGATCGTCGCCGATGCCGAGCACCAGTGGCGGACCGAGACCCGGGCGGCCCGGCGCGCTCGGCGGGAGGCGCGGGCCCGGGGCGGCTCCCCGCGGGTCGGGGCTGCGGTGCGCACGACGGCGGAGATCGCGTCCACGCTGCACTGCCATACCGCCGAGGACTGCCACGCCGTCGAGGACTGCCACACCGTCGAGGACTGCCACACCGCCGGTGAACGGCTCAACCATTCCATCGACACGTGCGCTCCGCTGCAGCTCGCCGAGCAGGTGCTTCCGGTCCAGCCCTACACGCTCGGCGTCGCCGCGCTCGGTGACGAGCACGTGCCGATCGTCTACTTGCGAGCGTCCGAGAGGCAGCGGCGAGAGTTCCTCGCCGGTCTGCTGGACACCGGCGGCACGGTGACCAGCACCGGCGACGTCGAGCTCCGCGTCCCGAGCAGCCGGCTCGCCACGGACGTCCGCGAGCTCGTCGTGGGCCTCGGCTACCGCTGTACGGTGACCGCCGGTCCGGTCCGGGGTCGATCTCCGGCCCACACGCTGACCTTCGCCGCGGCGGACGAGGTCTTCCGGCTCGACCGCTTGCGGTTGCTGCACAAGGAGCGGTCGGCCGAACACGGGCACCACCGGCAGCCGCGCTACGTCACCGCTGTGCGCCCGGTGTCGAGCGTCCCGGTCCGGTGCGTCGAGGTGGACAGCCACGACCATCTCTATCTCGCGGGTCGAACGATGGTCCCCACCCACAACTCGACCCTCGGCCTGGACTTCGCCCGGTCCTGCTCGGTGCGTCACGGGCTCACCAGTGCGGTGTTCTCGCTGGAGATGAGCCGCAGCGAGATCGTCATGCGGCTGCTCTCGGCCGAGGCCCGGATCCGGCTGTCGGACATGCGTTCGGGCCGGATGAGCGACGACGACTGGACGCGCATGGCGCGGCGGATGAGCGAGATCAGCGAGGCGCCGCTGTTCATCGACGACTCGCCGAACCTCACGCTGATGGAGATCCGGGCGAAGGCCCGGCGGCTCAAGCAGCGCAACGACCTCAAGCTGATCATTCTCGACTACCTGCAGCTGATGACGTCGGGTCGCAAGGTCGAGTCGCGCCAGCAGGAGGTGTCGGAGTTCTCCCGCCAGATCAAGCTGCTGGCCAAGGAGCTGGAGGTGCCGGTGGTGGCGATCAGCCAGCTCAACCGCGGTCCCGAGCAGCGCACCGACAAGCGGCCGATGCTGGCCGACCTTCGCGAGTCCGGATCGATCGAGCAGGACGCCGACATGGTGATCCTGCTGCACCGGCCGGACGCCTTCGAGCGCGACGACCCACGGGCGGGCGAGGCCGACCTCATCCTGGCCAAGCACCGCAACGGGCCTACGAGCACGGTCACGGTCGCGCACCAGCTGCACTACAGCCGGTTCGCCGATCTCGCGCATGGCTGATCGGCAGCGTGGTGGCCGAAGTCAGGCGAAGCGCGGCGGCCCGGCGTGCGCCTGCACCGACGCGACGTACAACGCGGCCACGACGAGCGTCACACCGCCCAAGGCCAGCGGCACCATCGCCAGCATGCTCCCCACCACGGCCAATACCAGCCCCACCACGAGCAGCGTGGTCGGCCGGACCTCGCCGCGCTCGCGACGCGGACCTTCACGGAACATCCGCACCAGGTCGGGGTCGGTCGTGACGAGCCCTTGCTCGATCCCCGCCAGCTCCCGCCGGTCACGCTCGCTCAGCATGTGCACGCACCCCTCGTCGTCGCATCGGAACCAGGTCCCGAGCTCGACAGTGACCCTGGGACGGCTGCTCAACTCTTTCGAGGGTATTCCCGCACTCTCGGTAACTATGCAGGGTGTGCCCACCGCCTCGTTACCGACCCGTGACATAATCCCGCCGCCGCGCCGGGATCAGCCGCCCACGGTGCGCAGTGCCCGCAATGTCGCCAGTTCGCGGGCGTCCGGCGGGGTCGTGACGACGAGTGGCGCGGTTACCTGCAGCTCCCACCCCGTCTCGGCCTGCACCCGCTCGACGGCCACGCCGGGGTGCACAGCGGTGAGCACCAGCTCGGCGCTCTGCGGGTCGGGCTCCAGCACGCCGAGGTCGGTCACCACCCGGACCGGGCCCGCGCCGCGCAGCCCGTGACGTTCGCGTTCCCCCGGCCCGGCGCCGAAACCGAGGGAGGTGACGAAGTCGACCCGCTCGACGAAGGCCCGCCGCCGGTGCCGCATCACGATCGTCACCTCCCGGCAGGACGCCGCGATCTCCGGCGCCCCGCCGGAGCCGGGCAGCCGCACGTCGGGCTCGTCGTAGTCGCCGATCACCGTGGTGTTGATGTTGGCGAAGCGGTCGATCTGGGCGCCCGAGAGGAACCCGACGTCTATTCGGCCCGGCTGCAACCAGTAGTTGAAGACCTCCGGGACGCTGACGACCGTGAGCGCGGTGTCCACGAGGATCCCGTCGCCGATCGACAGCGGCAGTTCTCCGGGCCGGCTGTCGAGCGTCCCGGATTCGTAGACGAGCACCAGGTCCGGGGCGTGCAGCCGGCGCGCCAGGTTGGCCGCCCGCGACGGCAGCCCGATGCCGACGAAGCACACCTGACCGTCACGCAGCACGCGAGCGGCGGCGACCGTCATCATCTCGTCGGGGGTGTAGTCGTCGGGCACGGCGGTGGCCCCGGGGTTCACCGGGGCACCTCACCGGCACCCGGACGGGGTGCTGCCGGCTCGGCCCGCAGGTCGTCGAGCCAGCGGCAGAAACGGTCGCGGTCGCGGCTGATCGCGTCCCACGCCCGGTATGCGGCGTTGTCCCGCTCGTAGTAGCCGTGCGCGTAGGACGGCGCCGCTCCGCCCGGAGCGTGCGCCACGGCCGTGACCGCCCAGCGCGGGAGCACGATCGATCCGGCCCGCGGCTCCAGCTCGTCGACGACCTCCTCGACGGTGACCAGCGACCGGGTCGCCGCCAGCACCGCCTCCTTCTGCACGCCGGTGATCCCCCACAGCGCCACGTTGCCCCCCCGGTCCGCCTGCTGGGCGTGCACGATCGCGACATCGGGGTTGAGCGCGGCCACCGCGGCGAGCCGCTCACCGGTGAACGGGCAGGTGACCGAGGAGATCGTCGGGGTGTGTGCGGGAAGGTCGGTGCCCGCGTAGCCGCGCAGCACCGCGAACGGCAGCCCGGACGCGCCCGCCACGTACCGGTTGGCCATCCCGGCGTGGCTGTGCTCCTCGATCTCCAGCGGTGCGGGCCAGCCGTTCGCGAGGGCGTCGCGCATCCGGTGCAGCGATCCGATCCCGGGGTTGCCACCCCACGAGAACACCAGCCGCGCCGCACAGCCCGCGCCGATCATCTGGTCGTAGACGAGGTCGGGGGTCATCCGCACCAGCGTGAGGTCCCGCCGGCGCTGGCGGATGATCTCGTGACCGGCGGCGAACGGGATGAGATGGGTGAACCCTTCGAGGGCGACGGTGTCGCCGTCGCGCACCAGTTCGGCGACGGCCTGCGGCAGCGACCGGATCTCCCCCACGTCGGCGACGCTAACCGGCGGGACCGCCCGGCGCCACGGGACGATCGAGCCCGTCACGCTGCGTGCGTCACGTCACGATCGCCGGACAGTGGTCGTGATCCGGTGCCACGGTGGACCGATGGCCTCTGATGTGCAGACTCGACCCGTGGCCGCGAGCGGCCGCTTCGAACTCGGTGCCGGTGTGGGCGTGCACCGGCTGGGCTTCGGCACCATGCAGCTCACCGGACCCGGCGTCTGGGGTCCGCCCGGGGACCGGGCCAACGCCGTCGCGGTGCTGCGCCGGGCCGCGGACCTGGGCGTGGACCTGTTCGACACCGCAGACTCCTACGGTCCCGAGGTCGCCGAGGACCTGCTGCGCGAGGCCCTGCACCCCTACGACGGGCTGACGCTGGCCACGAAGGCCGGCCTGCTGCGCACCGGTCCCGGCGCGTGGCACCCGTGCGGGCGCCCCGAGTACCTGCGCCAGCAGTGCGAACTGTCGCTGCGCCGGCTCGGCGTGGAGCGCCTCGACCTGTTCCAGCTCCACCGGGTGGACCCGACGGTGCCCGCCGACGAGCAGTTCGGCCTGCTCGCGGCGCTGCGCGCCGAGGGGAAGGTCCGGTTCGTCGGCCTGTCCGAGGTAGGCGTGGCCGAGATCGAGCAGGCGCAGCGGGTCGTGGACGTCGCGACCGTCCAGAACCGCTACAACCTCGCCGACCGCGGCAGCGACGACGTGTTGCGGTACTGCACCGAGCAGGCCATCGGTTTCCTCCCGTGGTTCCCGATCGCCTCCGGCGAGCTCGCGCAGCCCGGCGGCCCTGTCGCGGAGCTGGCCGACCGGCTCGGCGCGACCCCGGCGCAGATCGCGCTGGCCTGGCTGCTGCAACGCTCGTCGGTGATGCTGCCGATCCCCGGCACGTCCTGCATCGCCCACCTGGAGGAGAACTGCCGGGCCGCGGAGCTCGCGCTCGACCTCGAGGCCGTCGAGAAGCTCGACGTCGCGGCCTGACGGTGCCGCAACCGCACCGGCGGACATGACCCGAAAGACGTGAAACGCGCGTCAAACGGCTCGAAAGAATGAACTTTCGGCCGCGGCACGTCACGGCCCGACCGGGGCCGTTTCCCGCGTCGAACGGTCCCGTTGTCCCGGACAACGCTGTTCGAGCGCGGTCGAATCGACCGGTGCCTGCGCGCGCAGCTCCCGACACGATGCGACGACAGGAGGCGCCGGGTGGCCGAGCCGGTGTGGGGTCAGGGTGTCCTGACCAGGGTGGACGAGATCGAGGACCGGTGGGGCCCGCGCGTCGGACGGCATTCCGCGGATGATGAGGCCACGCTCACCCCGATCTTCCACGCGCTCGCCCGAGCCGGGTGGGGCCGGCGCGCGGAGCCTGCGCGAGGCCGGTCCGCCGCGCCCGCGCCCCCGGCCCCCGCGCCCGCCACCCCCGCACCCGCCGCGAACCCTGTGCCGGCCGATCCGGTGGTCGCGTTCCATCGCGACCCGCTCCTCGCCCCGCTCCCCGGCACCGTCGCGGACGCGGCGAGCTCCGCGGCCACGAGCGGGCGACGGCGGGCAGGCGCGCACGCCGTGACCGACGGGCGCCGCGGCGGACGTCACCACCGGCGCCTCGTCCCCCTCGACGGCGGCGGCGCATCCGAGGCGTGACGCCGCGGTGGTGACCCGGCTGTCGCGACGGATCTCGTCGCGGCAGCACCGCTCGCCGCGCCGAATACGCGGACGCGCCGTGCCGAAAACGCGGACTCGCGGTGCCGAAAACGCGGACTCGCGGGGGGCAGGGGGTGGGCGTCAGCTGCGGATGCGGGCTGCGACGGCGCGGACGTCGGCGGTGGTGGCGGCGCGGTCCACGCGGGTCGGTTCGCCGCCGGCCAGCACCTGCTCGCCGGCCACCCAGACGTCGCGGACCAGGCGCGCGCCGCCCGCCCAGACGAGGTTGGACAGCAGCTGCGCGTCGTCGTCGGGCGCGGCGAACGCCGCGTCGTGCAGGTCGACGTGCACCAGGTCGGCCCAGCGGCCCACCTCCAGCGCGCCCAGGTCGTCGCGCCCGATCGACGCCGCGCCGTCCCGCGTCGCCATGAGCAGCAGCTCGGCCGCGGTGAGCGCGGCGGCGTCGCCGCTGGTCACGCGCGCGAGCAGGCCGGCGAGCCGGGCCTGGGCCCACAGGTCGAGATCGTCACCGGACGCGGGGCCGTCGGTGCCCAGGCCCACCCGCACGCCCGCTCGGCGCAGCGTCGTGACGCGCGCGATCCCGGCCGCCAGCTTGGCGTTCGAACCCGGGCAGTGCGCGACAGCCACCCCGGCTTCCGCGAGCAGCGCGATGTCGTCGTCGGAGAGCTGGATGGCGTGCGCGGCGAGTACCCGCCCGCCGAGCACACCGAGCCGGTCGAGCATCGCGGGCACCGACCCGAACCGCGCGCGCTGGGCGAGGTCCTCCTGCGCCGACTCGGCCACGTGCACGTGCAGCAGCGCGCCCCGCTCGCGCGCCGCCTCGGCGACGGTCGGCAGCGCCTCGTCGGGCAGCGTGTACGCCGCGTGCGGGCCGTAGCCCAGCTCGACGCGCTCACCCGGGCCGAAGCGCAGGCCGTCGGCGTCGATGCGCGCGGAGATGTCGTCGCGCATCTGCTGCCACGTGCCCAGGTGCGCCCACGCCGGCGCGCCGTCGATGATCCCCGGTGTCAGCAGCACCCGCGAGCCGACCCGCAGCACGCCCTCGACCAGCGCGTCCGTCGAGAGGTACATCTCGACGGTCGTGGTGGCGCCGGTGCGCAGCAGCTCGACGCAGCCCGCGGCCATGCCGTCACCGATGTCGCTGGCGGACAGGCGCCCCTCCATCGGCCACATCACCTCATGCAGCCACCGCATCAGCGGCAGGTCCCCGCCCGCGCCGCGCAGCACGATCATCGGGGTGTGCGCGTGCGTGTTGACCAGGCCGGGAAGGAGCAGCCCCGGCAGGATCTCGACGGGCAGGTCGGTGCCGGGCGCGTCCGTCCGCGGGCCGACCCAGGCGATCCGTCCCCCGTCGTCGACGTCGACGACCGCGTCGCGCAGCACCGAGCAGGCCGGGTCGCACGGCAGCACCACCGGCGCCGCGAACCGCCTGGCCGTGCTCACCGGCGCGGCTCCAGCAGCGAGCGCAGCGACCGGAACGGCGGCAGCCACGCGCCCGTGTCGGGCAGCGAGTCCAGCGTGATGCGCGGCAGCGGCTCGCGGAACACGCCGTCGATGTCCTCCAGGTCGATGAACTCGATCACCTCGGAGCTGAGCGCGAACGTGGCGTGCTCGCGGAACCCGATCACGGTGACCGACGTGCCGTGCGCGACGAGGTTCTCCAGCGGTTCCCGGAACGCCCGCCCGTCGCCCGAGGCCACCACGACGTGGCGCAGCGCGCCCTCGTCCTCGCGCAGCGCGATGTGCGCGAGCATGTCGTCGTCGACGTCGGAGTCGTCGGCGATCTTCGGCTTCGCGAACACCGCGAACCCGACGTTGCGCAGCGCCTCCACCCACGGCCGCACGACCTCGGTGCTGCCCGGGACGACGTTGGTGAACACGGTGGCCTCGGCGACCGCGACCGGACCCGCCAGCTCCAGCAGCCAGCGCCCCACGGCGTCGAAGCGCGGGCGGAACGCCGACGTGGGCCGCGCGCCGAGCAGCGTGCCCAGGCTCATGTCCATGTTGGGCGCGTCCCAGACGAGCAGCACGCGCGGCGGGGGCCCGGTGGGCGCCTCGGGCGGGGAGGTCACGGGCGGGGGTCCGGGGTCATGCGCTGACCCTATCCAGCCTCCTGCGCGGGGTGTGACGCCAGCGGGCAGCCCGCGGCCGGACCGCCCGGGGCGAGGAATGCGGGGCGCGCGTCGGGATCGGGCTCGTCGTAGTAGCGGTGGTAGACGCCGGTGAGCCCGCCGGAGACCGGTGGCACGATCCAGCTCCAGTCCGCCCGGCAGCGGCGCCCGGCGGTCTCCTCGCGCCGCAGGTGGGTGAGGAATCGGTCGGACTCGGTGTGGTGGTCGGCCATGGTGACGCCCGCGGCGTCGAAGGAGTGGGTGACCGCTGCCATCAGCTCGACCAGCGCGCGGTCGCGCCACATCGTGCGCGGCGAGCTCGTGTCGAGCCCCATCCGGGCGGCGATCACCGGCAGCAGGTCGTAGCGGTCGGCGTCGGCGAGGTTGCGGGCGGCGATCTCGGTGTTCTGGTACCAGCCGTTGAACGGCGCGGCCGGGTAGCGCACGCCGCCGATCTCCAGCGGCATGTTCGCGATCGCGGGCACGGCGTGCCAGCGCAGCCGCAGCTCGGCGAACCAGGCCAGGTCGGGATGGTGCAGCGGCACCTCCAGCACCGCGTCGGCCGGCACGTCGACCAACCGCGGCGGGCCCTCGTCCGACACCAGCAGCGGCAGCACGTCGAACCGCCCCGGGGGCTGCGGTGCCGTCCAGCCCAGCGCCGCGACCCGGTCGGTGAACGCGGCGTACCGGCCGTCGCCGCGGACCCGGCCGTCGGGCAGGCGGTGCCCCGCGTAGCGGACGAGCTGCTCGTTGTGGATGCGCGGGCCCGGCCAGCCTGGCCGGTCCGGGGCGAAGACGGTGAGGGTGGAGCGGATGTCACCGTCCCGGGTGGCCTCGCGCAGGTGCTCGACGCACCCGGCGGCGACGTCGGCGGGCTCGCGCACGTGGCGCAGGTCGCGCACCTTCAGGCTGCGCCAGTAGAGCCGCCCGATGCAGCGCGCGGCGTTGCGCCAGGCCACCCGGGCGCCGAACTCCAGCTCGGCGGTGGTGTGCACGTAGGTGCCGGTGTCGTCGATCTCCCGCAGCACCTGGCGCACCCGCCGGTTCAGCGGCGCGGCCGGCCGGGATTCGCCGTGGAAGCGCAGGAGGAACTCGCGCGCCGCCGCCGGGTCGACCGGCGGCGGGTCGACGATCGGCTCCGGGGAGCGGGGACGGGGGATGGATCGCTGCGCGCTGCGTGACGACGCCGGCACTGCCACCACCGAGGAATCCGATCTGTCGTTCCGGACGACCCCGGATCGGGGCCCTCCACTTCCTATCGGATCACGCTGAGTGCGCAGATCTTAGCCCGTTCGGACGCGCTGGTAGATCAGGTCCCGCACGACGCGGCCCTCGACACGGGCCCGCTGCTCGAACTTCGTGACCGGCCGCCAGCCGGGCCGCTCCACCGGGCCGCCGGCCAGCCCCGGATGCGCGGCGCAGACCTGCTGCATCTGGACGGCGTAGTCGGCCCAGTCGGTGGCCAGGTGCAGGGTGGCGCCGGGGGCGAGGCGGGTGGTCGCGAGCGCGACCAGGCCGGGCGCGACCAGCCGGCGCTTGCGGTGGCGGCGCTTGGGCCACGGGTCCGGGAAGAAGATCCGGATGCCGGCGAGCGAGGCGGGCGCGAGGACCTCCCGCAGCAGCGCGACTGCGTCGCCGCGCAACAGCCGCAGGTTGCGCAGGCCGGCGGCGTCGATGCGCATGAGGAGCTGCGCCAGGCCCGGCTCGAAGACCTCGACCGCGAGGTGGTCGACGTCCGGCGCGGCCGCGGCGAGCGCTGCCGTCGACTCGCCCATGCCCGAGCCGATCTCCAGCACCAGTGGCGCGGTGCGGCCGAACCAGGCGGGCGGGTCGAACGTCGCCGGGTCGGCGACCAGCGCGTCGACGTCGCGGCCGTGCGCCGGCCAGAGCCGCTCCCACGCGTGGCGCTGGCCGTCGGTGAGGCGGTTGCGCTGGTGGACGTAGCTGGTGACCGCGCGGCGGGGGGCGGTCGCCGGGTCGGTCGGGATCACTGCCGCTCCACGGTTCGGGCGCCGGCGGCGCCGGCGGTCGCCGCCACGGTACGGCGCCCCGTGCTGTGACCGTTCCGTGACCGAACTGCGGTAGCCGTACCGATCCCCCGCCGACCGCGATGGACGATCCTGCCTGCATGGACCCACGCCCCGACCCCACCGACCCGCTGGTCGCGCTCGCCTCCGAGGTCGGCGCGCTCGGCAGGCGACTCGACCGCATCGGCGCCGAACTGCTGAGCCTGCGCGCCGGCACGCTCGACCCGCGCTCGCCCGCCCCCTCGGCGGGATCGCGACCGGCGCCGGCCGGGGTGGGTTCGGGTGGTGCCGCCGGGCCGCAGGGCGGGCCCTGGGTTGCGCCGCAACCGCCGGCCGGGCCGGCCTGGGCCCATGCCCCCGCTGGTCTGCCGGCCGGGCCGGGCTGGGAGCAGGTGCCCGCTGGTCTGCCGGCCGGGCCGGGTTGGGAGCAGGTCCCCGCGAGCCCGCCGGCCGGGCCCGGTTGGGCGCAGGGCCCGGCAAGCCCGCCACCTCCCGGGGGACCCGCGGACGCCCCGGTGCCGGGATGGCCGGCCCCCAGGCGGCGCCCCCGGGTGTCGGTGGCGACGCTGCTGCCCTGGACCGGGGCGGCGGTCACGCTGGTCGGGGTCGTCTCGCTGATCGTGCTCGCCGTGCAGCGGGGCTGGTTCTCCCCGGAGGCGCGGATCGTGGCGGGCGGGGTGCTCGGCGTCGTGCTCGTCGCGCTCGGCATGCGGCTGCACCGCAACGAGGTCGCGCGGACCGGTGCGCTGGCGCTGGCCGCCACCGGGTTCGCGACGCTCTACCTCGTCATCGCAGGCGCGACGTTCGTCGTCGGGCTGCCGGAGGTGCCGGCGGTCGTGCTGGCCCTGGTCGTGGCGGGCGCGGGCCTCGGGCTGGCCGACCGGTGGCGCTCGCAGCTGCTCGCGGGCGGCGTCGTCGTCGGGGCGGTGGTGCTCGCGCCGGTGCTCGTCGAGGGGCCGTTGCTCGTCGCGCTGGTGCTGGTGCTCCAGGTCGCGGCGGTGCCGGTGGTGCTGCGCCGGACCTGGCCGGTGCTCGTGCTGCTCGCCGCGGCCGGGCCGGTGCTCTACGGCGCGGTCGTGGCGCTGGACGACGCGGCCCAGCGCCCGCTCGTCGCCGCCCTCACCGCGTCGGCGGTGCTGCTCGCCGGGCTCGTGACGGCCGCGCTGGGCGCGCGTCGCCTGCCGCCCGGGCCGGTGGCGGCGCTCGTGGCGGCCACCCCGCTGCCCGTCGTCGCCGCGGCGCCCGAGCTCGCCGGGTGGAGCGGCTGGGCGGGTCCGGCACTGGCCGCCGCGGCCGCGGTGGCGCTGCTGGTCGTGGCCGTGCTGCCGCGGATGCCGCAGGTGGTGCGGACGGTCGCGCTCACCGCCGCCGCGGTCGCGCTGTTCCAGGCCACCGCGCTGACCTTCGACGGTGCCACCCGCACCGCGGTGTTCCTCGGCCAGGCCACGGTGCTCGCCGTCGCGGCCGCGGCGCTGCGCCGGCGACTGCCGCTGGTGGTCGCCGCCGCGTACGGCCTGGTGGGGGTGATCGCGGCGCTGGTGGTCGACGCGCCGCTGGCCGCCCTTGTGGAACCGCGCTGGCCCTACGTCGTCGACGGGCAGCCGGTGGTGGCGGCGCTGGTCGGCGGGCTCGTGGTGTCGGTGCTGGTGCTGGCCGCGGCGGTCGCGGCGGTGGTCGCGGCGGGGCGGCTCGGCCTGGTGCGGCCGGACTCGACGACCGCGTGGCTGTGGGTGCCGGCCGGGTTGGTCGGGCTCTACGGTGCGGCCGGCGTGGTGATCACCGCCGCGTTGCTCGTGACCCGCGACGTCGTCGGGTTCACCGCAGGGCACGCGGTCGTGACGGTGTCCTGGACGGTCGCCGCACTCGTCCTGCTCGCCAGGGGGATCAGCCGCCAGGCGCTGCGGATCACCGGGCTCGCGCTGGTGGCGGCGTCGGTGGCGAAGTTGGTGCTGTTCGACCTCGCCGCGCTCGACGGCATCGCGCAGGTCGTCGCCTTCCTCGGCGCGGGGCTGCTCATCCTCGCCGCTGGCACGCGGTACGCGCGGCTCGTGGCTGAGGCCGAGCACGCGGCCGCGGCTGCGGGAGGCGACCCGGAGGGCGCAGCCGACCCGGCCTGATCGGCTCGCCGCCTGAGCGGTCGGCAGCTTGCGCCCCCGGCGCCCCCGGCCCCGCCCCGCTGCCCGCGCATGCCGCAGCCCCGCGTCCGGCGTGCGGCGTCCGGCGTCCGGCGAAGGTGCATCCCGTCCGGTCGCCACCGGACGGGATGCCCGCTCGACCGTTTGCGATCGCACACGAACCGCGCGGGATCCGCATTCCGGACGGGCCCCGCGTCACACCCTGATCCGATGCCCGCAGCACCCGCGCCCCCACCCGATCGCTACGCCGACGCCGTGTGTGCCCGCCGCGCCGAGCTGCGCGCCGCGCGCGACGTCCTCGCCGGCCTCCGCGCCGAGCTGCGCACCGCACTCGCGCTCGCCCGGCTGGGCACCACCGACGAGCTCGCGGCCGCGCTGGATCGGCTCGGTCGCGAGGCCGGCGCCCACCTCGACCGCGGCGGCCACCGCGAGCGGGTCCGGTTCCCCTCGATGCTGCTGGGCGCGGTCGAGGATCTGCGGGGCTGGGCGGCCGAACGCCGCCACGCCGCCGTCGGCTCGGCGGTCGCCCGGGTCGCGGCCCGGCGGGGGATCGCGGTCACGCCGGTCCGCCCCGCGGTGTCCGCGCCGTTCGCCGCCCCCGACGCGGCCGCGCGCCCCCCGGCGTGGACGGGCATCGCGGGCGGGTGGCGCACGGCGCTGCTGCCGGCGGCCGCGCTGCCGTTACTGGGCCTGCCGGTCGTGACCCCGAATGCCGTGCTCGGCGCGACCTGCCTCGGCACCGCCGCCGCGGTGCTCGTCGCGGGCCGGCACCACGCCGCTGCCGACCGCGTTCGCCTGCGACGCTGGTGCGAGGCCGTGCTCGCCGCGGTGCGCACCGACGCCGACGCCCTGCTGGCCCGGTCGCTCCTGCGGGCCGAGCAGGCCGGCGGCGCGGAGCTGGACGCAAGGGTCGGCCGTCGCCGGATCGCGATCGAGGCCGAGCTCGCCCGGCTCACCCCCGGCTCGGACGTCGCTGTCCCGCGCGTGGAGGTGGTCGTCGATGCCTGAGCGCGACCCGGCGATGGTTCCGGACGAGCACGGAGGGCTCGATGTCCGCGCCGGCCTCGACTCCGACGGCGACGGCCGGCCCGACACCGTGCTGACCTGGGGCGACGGTTCGTTGCTGCTGCACACCGACCTCGACGGGGACGGCTTCGCCGACCAGGTGCTCGGTATCGGGCCCGACGGTGCGGTGCGCGCGGGCGCGGCCCCCGCCGTCCCGGAACCGGACGCCGACGCCGACGCCGACCCCATGATCGTCGTCTGGGAACCCTGACCGGAGACGCCGCCACGGGACGCGGCCGCTGCCCGCCGTCCCATGATCACCGTCTTGGGACGTGGGGCTGCCGCACGCACGGTCCCCCGTCCCGAACCGGTGATCATGGGACGGCGACGGCGAGAGGGGGCGTGACGGCGACCGTCGAGGTCAGCCACCGTCCGCCCGGAGGTGACGCCGCCCGTTCGACGCGCTCGCCACCCCATGATCGTCGTTCGGGGACGGGCGACCGTGTGCGCGACGGTCACCGCTCCCGAAACGGTGATCATGGACCGGACAGGCGCGGCGTGAGCAGCGCGACCGGCGACCCGCGACCCGCGACCGGCGACCCGCGACCGGCGACCGGCGACCGGCGACCCGCGACCCGCGACCGGCCACCCGGGCACGGGCCGGCGGCCACCCTCGGTGGGTGTCGGCGAACCGAACGGCGATGCGCGCGCCGGTGGCCGAACGGTTCAGTCGTTCTTCGTCTCGGCGTCCGCCGGGGTGTCGGGCGACGGGGCGTGCGGGGCGGCACCGTTGGCCGACCCGCCGCTGGCGCCGCTTGTGCTGCTGGCGCCGCCCGCGCCGCCCGCGCCGCCCGCGCCGCCGGTGCCGCCCGCGCCGCCCGCGCCGCTGCCGCCGGCGCCGACGGCGTCCACCGACGGCTGGGCGGGCGAGTCACCGCGCCGCACCGACGCGAGCAGCATCTGCGAGACGTCCAGGATCTCCACGCGCTCGCCCGCGCCCTCGCTCTGGCGCTGGGTGAGGCCGTCGGAGAACATCACGCGGCAGAAGGGGCAGCCGGTCGCGATCTTCTCGGCACCGGTGCCGAGCGCCTCGTCGACGCGCTCCAGGTTGACCCGCTTGCCGATCTTCTCCTCCATCCACATGCGCGCGCCGCCCGCGCCGCAGCAGAAGGACCGGTCGGCGTGGCGCGGCATCTCGGCCAGCTTGACCCCCGCCGCACCGACCAGCTCGCGGGGCTCGGCGTAGATCTCGTTGTGCCGGCCCAGGTAGCAGGGGTCGTGGTAGGTGACGTCGACCGGGCCGTCGGGCGCCGAGACCGGGACCAACCGGCCGTCGCGGACCAGCTTGTTGAGCAGCTGCGTGTGGTGGACGACCTCGTAGTGCCCGTCGAGCTGCGGGTACTCGCGGCCGAGGGTGTTGAGGCAGTGCGGGCAGGTGGTGACGATCTTCCGTGCCCCCGCGGGGCGCCCGTCGAACACCGCGTCGAGCACCTCGACGTTCTGCTGGGCGAGCATCTGGAACAGGAACTCGTTGCCCGAGCGGCGCGCCGGGTCGCCGGTGCAGGTCTCCTCCGGGCCGAGCACGACGTAGCCGACGCCGGCGCGGTGCAGCAGCTCGGCGGTGGCCCGGACGGTCTTCTTGGCGTTGTCGTCGTAGGCGCCGGCGCAGCCGATCCAGAACAGGTACTCGGTGTCCTCGGCGAGCGAACCGTCGAAGACGGGCACCTCGAAGTCCAGGCCCTTGGTCCAGTCGAGGCGGTCCTTGGCGTTCTGTCCCCAGGGGTTGCCCTTGTTCTCCAGGTTGCGGAACAGCACCCCCAGCTCCGATGGGAACTCCGACTCGATGAGCACCTGGTGGCGGCGCATGTCGACGATGTGGTCGACGTGCTCGATGTCCACCGGACACTGCTCGACGCAGGCGCCGCAGGTGGTGCAGGACCACAGCACGTCCGGGTCGATGACGCCGCCGGCCTCCAGCGTGCCCACCAGCGGCCTCGCCGCCTGTTCTGGACCGGATCCGCGGACCCGCTCGTAGCCCGACTCGGGTACGCCGTGCGAGCCGTGCCCGTTCGCCGTGGCGGCCGCGAAGTCGATCGCACCCTCGTCCGGCGTCTCCTGGTCACCGATGATGTAGGGCGCCTTGGCCAGCAGGTGGTCGCGCAGATCCATGATCACGAGCTTGGGCGAGAGCGGCTTGCCGGTGTTCCACGCGGGGCACTGGCTCTGGCAGCGGCCGCACTCGGTGCAGGTCGCGAAGTCGAGCATGCCCTTCCAGGTGAAGTCCTCGACCTTGCCGCGGCCGAAGACGTCGTCCTCGCCCGGGTCCTCGAAGTCGATGGGCACGCCGCCGGACTCCATCACCTGCAGCGGGCCCAGCGCCTTCGGGAACCGCTTGGCCGAGACGTTGATCGGCGCGGTGAAGATGTGCAGGTGCTTGCTGTAGGCGATGATCACGGTGAAGACCAGCATCACGCCGATGTGCAGCAGCAGGCCGACGCTCTCCAGCACGCCCAGCACGACGGGGTCGATGCCGACCAGCAGGCGCCCGACGGCGACCGAGACGAACGCCCCGGACTCGTAGGGGAGCACGCCCAGGGCGGACGCCGCGCCGCGGTAGAAGAACATCGTCCACAGCACGTTGAAGATCATGAACAGGATGAGCCAGGCGCCGCCGGTGTGCGACCCGTAGAACCGCGAGGCCCGCGCCAGCTTCTCCGGAGCGTTGCGCAGCCGGATGACGGCGAACACGCCGAGGGAGATCATCGCGGCCGCGGCGATGAAGTCCTGGAGGAAGCCCAGCACCTCCCACCGCCCGACGAGCGGGATGTGGAAGTCGGGATCGGCGAGCGCGCCGTAGGCCTCGATGTAGACCGTGAGCAGGATGACGAACGCCCAGAACGTGAAGAAGTGCGCCAGGCCCGGCACCGACCACTTCAGCAGCTTGCGTTGCCCGAACACCTCGACGAACTGTGCGCGCACCCGCGGCCCGAGGCCGTCGAGCCGGTCGTTCGCCGGCTGTCCCGACGAGATCAGCCGGTAGAGCCACAGCGCGCGCCTGCCGGACACCGCGACGGCGACCACCGTCATGGCCACACCGATGACGAGCCGGACGACGACGCCAGTCTCCACTTCGCGGACCTCCCGGAGCGACGGCCCGCGGTGGTGGGCACGGGCGCTGCGGGCACTCTAATCTGCGACAACGCGCCGCGCGCGGGTGCGCCCGGGGTGCCCTACCGCACAGTAACCGGGGCGGACCGTTCGCAGTCGCAAACCGTCGCCCGGCGGGCGTCGATAGGCCGTTCGGTGGACGGCCGGCCCCTGACCAGTGAAATGCGTGTGTGCCTGCGGCGAGTCGGGTGCCGGGCTCCCCGGTTCGGCCGGGAGCAGGCCTAGGATTCCGCCGGTGACTCGTGCTCTACTCGACCCGAGGTTCGGCCGGACGGCCGTGCCTGCCTGCCCGGGTGCGGGCCGGTCGTGGCTACGGCGGATCGGGCGGGGAGATCACGAGGAGGACTCGCCGTGACAACCGCACCATTCGAACTTCTCATCGCGCAGGCAGTGGGGACGGCCCCACTCCAGGGCTGGATCCGGGACAATGTCATCCCGCTGCTGCTGCTCGCCATCGCGATCATCATGCTGTGGATCGGCGGCCGGGGTGACAATGCCGGTGTCGCCCGGCGCGGCGCCGCTCTCGTCATCGGCCTGCTGGTCCTGGGTATCGCCGTATCGGGCCAGGCGGACGAGGTCGGATCGTTCCTGGCCGGCCTCGTCGTCGGGTGAGGCATGCACGTCCGCACTGACGACGACATCTACCGCGTCGACTCCGTCTGGCTCGGCCCGCCACGCGCCACGTTCCCGTGGCGCGTGCGCTACGTCGGCTACGGGGTCGGCCTGCTCGTGATGATCGCCGTGATGTTCGTGCAGCGCCGCGTCGGCATCGGGCTGGACTTCTTCTCCGTCGCGTGGGCGCTGGTGGTCACCGTCGTGGTCACCCGCTTCGTCGGCACCCGGATCAACGACGAGCGCCCGCTCGGCCAGGTCCTCGGAATGTTCCGCCACGAGGTCACCGGGCCGCGGCGGCGCACGGGCGTGCTCGGAGGCGCGGTGCGGTCGCGGCACGTGCGGGTGCGCTCCGGCACGCCGGGTGCGGCGCCTGCGCCGCGTGGGGTTGCAAGGAGCGGGGCTGGGAAGAGCGGGGCTGGGAAGAGCGCTGCGACGGCGGACCGGGGGGTCGGGAAGGTGAAGCGGTCGACCGTCTCGAAGGCGCCCAGGCCGCCGAAGGCACCGAAGCCCGTCGCGGCCACCGTCGATCCGTGGGCCCGGTCGCAGTCCGATCCGTGGGCGTCCGCGGGGCCGCGGCGCGAGGCCGCCCGCACGGCGAAGGGACGTGGACGGCGTGCCACGGCGTGACGGCGAGGGGGGCCGGCGCCGGGGCCGGGCGCTGGCGGGCGAGGCGAACCTGCCCCGCCACGTCCCCGACATCGCGCTGCGCTCCATCGACGGGCACCTGACGCGCACCGGCACCCAGGTGATGGCCTGGTACCGGCTCGCCGCGCAGGCCTGGAGCTTCCGCAGCGACGCCCAGCGCGAGGTGCTCATCCGCCAGATCGCCGCGCAGCTCGGGGAGCTGCACGGCCGCTGGCTGCACCTGCGGGTCACGACGCGCCCGTATCCGGTGCACCTGTGGGCCGAGGCGTTCGACCACAACGCGCTCGGCCGGATGCCCGACGTCGCCGGGTCGATGGGGTGGGACTCCTTCCTGGAGGGTGAGCAGCGCCACCTCATGGGCCTGTCGATGTCGGACAAGGAGGTCTTCCTCGGCATCGAGGTGTCCGGGCGCAGCATGCTCGACCGGTGGGTGGAGAAGGCGTCGCCGGTGCTGGGCCGGGTCGTGCCCGGCACGGTGCGGGCCGAGCTCGCCGCGCTCTCGTCGGAGGTCGGGTTCCTCGACGCGCTGGTCGCGGGCGCGGGGCTGGACGCGGTGCCCGCCACGGCGGGTGACGTCGCCTGGTTGATGCACCGCTCGTGCGCGCTGGGTCTGCCCGCGCCGCGCACCGTCGGCGGGCTTCCGGGCGGGCACACCTCCTGGGCGGCGGAGGATCTCGCGGCGTTCACCGACGGCGTCGAGATGTACCAGGAGCCCTACGCCCCCACGGTGCGGGTGGTGGGGAAGCTGCGGTCGAAGAAGGTGGAGCGCGACGTCGCCGTGCTGACCATCGGGCTGATGGAGGGCCTGCGCATCCCGGAGGTCGACGACCCGTGGATGCAGCACTCGGACCGGCTGCCGTTCCCGGTGGAGTGGTCGGCCCGGATCTACGTGCGGCGCCCGGAGGAGGTGGCAGGTGAGCTGCAACGCCAGATGGGCAAGGTGCGCAGCCAGATCCGCCACTACACCCACGACCACGACCTCGACCCGCCGATGTCGCTGGCCCGCCAGGCCGACCGGGTGCTCGCCGTCGAGGACGAGCTGACCAGCGGCCTCACCCAGCTCAACACCCGGCTGTACGGCTGGTGGCGCATCGCCGTGGCCGGCAAGGACGAGGCCGAGGCCGTCACCCGCGCCCAGCAGGTGCTCGACGTCTACCGGCCGAAGGTGCAGATCGAGCACCCGGAGGCGCAGTACCGCTACGCGCGCGAGTTCATCCCCGGTGAGCCGCTGGCGTCCACCGCGTACCGGCGCCGGGGATCGGTGACGTGGGCGGCGGCGGCCGTCCCGGCGGCCACGGCCAGTGTCGGTGACCGGCGCGGGATCATGATCGGTGAGACGTGCACGGCCACCCGCCGGCCGGTGGCGTGGGACCCGTGGCTGGCGCAGGAGGTGCGCCGGGCGTCGGGGTTGACGGCGATCGTGGGTGGGCTGGGCTCGGGGAAGAGCTTCCTGACCGGTTCGGTCGTCTACAAGACGCTGCGGATGGGCGCCCGCTGGACCGTGCTCGACCCGTCCGGGCCGCTGGCCAGGCTCACCGAGCTGCCCGAGCTCCAACCGTTCTCCCGGCACATCAACCTGCTGCGCGCCGATCCCGGCATCCTCAACCCGTACCGGGTGGTGGCCGAGCCCCGGCCCGAGCACTTCGCCGACGAGGAGGACCCGGAGCGGGCGTGGCGGCGCGAGCGGTCCCTGGCCGCGGCGACCCGGCGCCGGCTGGTGCTCGACGTGCTCACCGGGCTGCTGCCGTTCGAGGTGGCGAAGCTGCCGCACACCCGGATCGTGGTGCTGCGCGCGGTGCGCGAGGTCGGCGGCGCCCCCGACCGGCACCCCGGCCTGGTGATCGACGCGCTGCGCCGGCACGCCCGCGACGGCGAGGAGCACTCCGGTGTCGTCGCCGACTTCCTGGAGGAGCGCCGCGAACTGCCCCAGGCCGCGCTGCTGTTTCCCGACACCTCCCGGCACGACCCGTGGCAGGCCGACCGCGACTACCGGCTCACCGTGCTCACCATGCAGGGGATGACGCTGCCGCGCCCGGGCAGCCCGCGCGAGGAGTGGACCGACGGCGAGTCGCTGGCCGTCGAGCTGCTCAACCTGGCGAGCTGGCTCACCCAGCGCACGATCTACGACGCCGACCGCAACATCCGCAAGGGCGTCGCGCTCGACGAGACGCACTTCCTGTCGCAGGTGCCCACCGGCAAGGTGCTGATCGACCGGCTCGCGCGGGACTCGCGCAAGTTCAACGTCCGCGCGCTGTTCGCCTCCCAGCTCGCGGGCGACCTGCTGCGGGTGTCCGGGTTCGCGTCGCTGGTCAACGCCGTGTTCGTCGGGCGCACCGACGACGCCGAGGCGCAGTCGGAGGCGTTGCGGCTGCTCAAGGTGCCCACCGGCGTCGGCTACGAGGCGATGCTCGGCACGCTGTCGCCGCGCCCGGCCGCGCACGGGGGCCACGACGACCGGGTCGACGACAGCCCGCGCCAGTTCGTCTTCGCCGACGGCCACGGCGGCGTGGAGAAGATCCGCGTCGACCTGGAGGCGCCGCACCTGGAGCACGTCCGCGAGGCGCTCGACACCAACCCGGACGCGAGCCGGGTGTCCGCGCGCGGGGCGCCGGTGCGGCTCGACGTGGTCGACCGCGCCGCGCCGGCCGTTCCCGCGGTCGCGGCCGAGCCCCGGCCGGCGCTGGAGTACCAGCCGATCCCGGGCGGCCCGGCCCCTTCGACCCACCCCGACGGCAGCCCGCTGGAGCCCGTCCGCAACGGCAACGGCGCCGTCGACGGTGCCACGCTGCGGGGCGACACCGACCTGCTCGACGACGAGGAGCTCGACCTGCTCGACGACGGCGCCCCTGCGCGCGCCGCGGCTCCCGACCCGGCCCACCCCGCCGGTGGGGCCGGGCGGTGACCAGGGCGTCGGCGCTGCGGCCACGGCGAACGCGGCTGCGCGGGTGGGTGCTGGCCGGGTCGGCGGCGGTCGCGATGCTGCTCGGCGCGCCCGCCGTGGCGCTGGCGGATGCCGGGTCCGCCGCCCAGCTCGCGCCCGCCCAGCCGTCGCCGACGCCGCCCGTGCCCACCCCGCCCGGGTCCCCGTCCCCATCAGCCCGGTCGGCCCCGTCGGCCATCCCGTCTTCGCCGCCGTCCGGATCGCCGGGCGTTCCCTCGCCCGCCGTGCCGCTGCCCTCCGTGCCGCTGCCCGGCGCACCGGGGCCGTCGCTGCCCTCGCTCGACTGCAAGACCTCGCCCGAGCCCGACCGTCCCGGCACCGGTCTGGTCGGCTCCCTCGACCCGCCGACGTACGGCGCGGGCGAGCCGGGCAGCGTCTACCACGAGGTGGGCTACGCGGGCCTGGTGTGGCACAACTACGACCTCGGCTGCAGCGGGGCCGCGTTCAACCCCGCCACCAGCACCGACACGTGGCTGGGCAACCAGACGTTCAACATCGCCAAGTTCATCGTCGGCGCGGTGAACTGGGCGCACTACCTGATCGCGGACGGCGGCGAGCTGCTCGCCCCGCTCGACGACCTCATCTCCACGGCCACCCGGGCCATGTACGACGCGGTGTTCACCACGTTCATCGGGCCCGCGCTGGTGGTGCTCGCGGTGATCCTGCTCTGGCTGGCGCTGCGCGGGGACCTCGCGCGCCAGGCCCAGCGGGGGGCGTTCGCGGCGCTGGCGCTGCTGATCGGGTCGGCCGCCTACCTCGCGCCGGTCGACTGGTCCCGGGCCGCGGACACGTTGCTGCTCGATGGCGTCACCCAGATGCAGGAGGGGTTCCTCGGCCAGATCGGGCTCGGCAACCGGGACACGCTGCCGACGCTGCTGGTGGACCAGGTCGTCTACGCCAACTGGGAGCGCGGCCTGTTCGGCTCGCCCGACACCCCGCAGGCCGAGCAGTTCGGCCGCGACGTGCTGCGCGCGCAGACGTTCACCAAGCAGGAGGTCGCCGAGGGTCGCGACACCCTGGAGCTGGCCGAGCAGAAGAAGGCCGACTTCGCCGTGCTCGCCGGGCAGATGGGCGACCGCTACCCCTACTTCAAGGGTGAGGCGGGCAGCCGGATCGGCGTCGGGCTGCTGGCCGTGGTGCAGGCGGTGTGCATCGCGCTGTTCCAGCTGCTGTCGAAGATCCTGGTGCTGGTCGCGATGCTGCTGCTGCGGCTGATGGTGATGACGGCTCCGGCGATCGCGGTCGTGGCGGTGCTCAAGCCGGAGGTGCTGCCCGCGCTGCTGCGGGTCGCGGGCGCGGCGATCGTCAACACCCTGGTGGTCGGGGCGCTGGCGGGGCTGCACGCGCTGCTGGTGGTGTCGCTGTTCCGGCCGGGTGCGCCGGTGGACCTGTGGCTCGCGCTGCTGGTAACCGGCGTGGTCACGGTCGTGCTGTGGGCGGTGGCGCGGCCGTTCCGGCGGCTGGTGTCGATGGTCTCGCTCACCCGCGAGCAGTTCGGCGGCATCGTGCCGGGCGCGGGCAGCGGCCCGATGACGCGGATGTGGACGCGGTTGCGCGGCGCGGAGCCCGACGACCGGCAGGTCCGGTGGTGGGACGAGCGGCGTGGCGCGGGCTCCGACTCGCCGCCCGGCGAGAACGTCCGGCCGGAGGCGGAGACGGTCTTCGCCACGGCCACGGTGGTCGGTGCGCGCGATCCCGAACCGGTGGTCGAGATCGCGGCCCCGGCAAGGCGCTCGCTGCCGCGCGCACCCGACGGGTGGGGCGGCGGTGGGGGCGTCCCCGGTAGGGGCGACGCCGGCGAGGCGGACGACCGGATGATCTACCGGCGGGCGGACGCGGTGCCACTGCGCCCCGGCGCGGCCCGGCCCGTGCAGGCCGAGCTGGTGGACGGCGTGCCCGTCTACCGGATCTACCGGCCGCCCGCGTCCGTTCCGGTGTACGACGCCGGGGCCGGGCGTGCTGAGTAGGCGCGCGCCGCGGGGCGGTGGTCCCGGTGCCGATTAGGAGCCCGCGCGGGCGGGCCGCGGCGTACCGGGCGTTGTGGCAGTGGCCGTTGCGGTCCCCGGCGCGCCTCGCGGTCACGTCGGTGCTGGTCGTGGCGCTGGCCGTCGGGCTGAGCGTGGGCGTGGGGGCGCTCGGCGGCGGCGGTGACGCCCCGGCGACCCGCGTCGGCGCGACCCCCACCCCCGTGCGGCCCGCGCCCGCCGCGCCGAGCCCGACGGCGCTGCCGCCCGTCGCCGAGCTCACGCCGTCGTCGCTGCCGCTCTCGCGCGCCCCCGAGGCGGCGATGCAGGTGGCGCGGCGCTGGTCGGCGGCGTGGCTGCGCCCACGGGCGGGCGTCGGCACCGAGGAATGGCTCGACGGCATGCGGCCCTACACCTCCGAGGAGTACCTGGGCGTGCTCGCCGCCGTCGACCCGGCCAACATCCCGGCCACGCGGTTGACCGGCGAGCCGCGCCCGGTGCGGGTGGCGCCGCGGTCGGTGCAGGTCGAGGTGCCCACCGACGCGCTCACGCTGCTCGTGCTGGTGGTGGACACCGAGGACGGCTGGCGGGTCGCCGGCTACGAGCGGGCGTGACCCGGTGATACACCGTCGCCGTGGCAGCAAAGCCACTTTCACGCCAGCAGATGGCGTGAAAGTGGCTTTGCTGCCACGTGCGCGGGCCTTGCTGCCACGTGCGCGGGCTTTGCTGCCACGTGCGCGCGTGACTAGCGTCGACGGGTGCCGAGTGCGGAGACCCTTCTGACGTTCACCCTCGTCGGGATCGTGCTCGTGGTGATCCCCGGGCCGAGCGTGCTGTTCATCGTCGGCCGGGCGCTGGCCCACGGCAGGCGGGCCGCGCTGACCAGTGTCGCGGGCAACACGGTCGGGGCGTCGCTGGTCGTGGTGGCGGTGGCGCTCGGGTTGGGCGCGGTGGCGGCGGGGTCGGCGGCGGTGTTCACCGCAGTGAAGCTGGGCGGCGCGGTGTACCTGGTCTACCTCGGCGTGCAGACCGTGCGGCACCGCGGCGCGCTGCACGCGTCGCTGGAGGCTCCGGCGGGGGACCGCAGGATGTTCGGCCAGGGCGTGGTCGTCGGCGTGACGAACCCGAAGGTGCTGGTGTTCTTCACAGCGTTCCTGCCGCAGTTCGTCGATCCGGCGGGCGGGAACGCCGTCGCGCAGATGCTGGTCCTGGGGCTCCTGTTCGCGCTGGTCGCGAGCGTGCTCGACAGCGCGTGGGGGCTCGCGGCCGGCGCCGCCCGGGACTGGTTCGCGACGTCCCCGCGGCGATTGTCCCGGCTGGGTGGGATCGGCGGGTGCACGCTCATCGGGGTCGGCGTGGGCCTCGCGCTGGACGGCCGCCGCGGCTGAGGCGCCCCGGCGGGCACGGTCGGCCGGTGGATCGCCGCTCCGTAGGATTCGATCTCGTGAGCATCTCCCTGGAACAGGCCCAGACCGTCGTCCGCGCCGCAATCGAGCACGGCGCCGCGCACGGCTACAACCCGCTGACCGTCGCCGTGCTCGACCCCGGCGGCGCGCTCGTCGCGCTGGCCCGCCAGGACGGCTCGGGGAACCTGCGCCCGGAACTGGCGGCGGCGAAGGCCTCGGGCGTGCTCGCCCTGGGCATGACCAACCGGGCGATCGCCGCGCGCGCGGCCGACTCCCCGGAGTTCTTCACCTCGGTCGCCGCGCTCGCGGGCGGCCGGATCCTGTCGGTGCCCGGCGGCGTGTTCGTGCGCGACGGCGACGGGCGGCTGCTGGGTGCGGTGGGCGTCACCGGCGACCTGTCGCTGCACGACGAGGCCGCCGCGGTGGCCGGCATCGAGGCGGCCGGGCTGGTCGCCCAGACCGGCGCCGAGGACTGACCGCGCAAACCCGTTGATCCGGGTAGGGGGCCGTCGCGGAGGATGGGGACGTGACCGTCGGCCTGCAACGCCACGTGTCGGCGACGGGCTGGGCCCTCGCAGTGGTCTCGGCGATGGCGTTCGGCCTGTCGGGACCGTTCGCGAAGGCGCTCATCGATGCGGGCTGGTCGGCCAACGGGGCCGTGCTCGTCCGGCTCGGGGGCGCGGCGGTGGTGCTGGCGGTCGTCCTGGCCGCGGTCCGGCCCGGGGTGCTCGCCGCGGTGCGCCGGGACGGGCCTGCGCTGCTGCTCTTCGGCCTGCTCGCCACCGCGGGCGTGCAGGTGGCGTTCTTCAACGCGGTGCGCTTCCTGCCGGTGCCGATCGCGCTGCTGCTGGAGTACACAGGGCCGATCCTGGTGGTCGCGTGGGTGTGGCTGGTGCGTCACCAGCCCCCGGGGGCGCGCACCCTCGCCGGCGGGGCGATCGCGCTGGTCGGGCTCGCGCTGGTCGTGCAGGTGTGGGACGGCGGTGCGGTCGCGTGGCAGGGCCTGGCCTGGGCGATGCTCGCCGCGGTCTGCCAGGCGTCGTACTTCCTGCTCGCCGACCGGGCGGGCGCGCAGACCCCGCCGCTGGTGCTCGCCGGGGTCGGGATGGGGATCGGCGCGGTGGTGGTCGCGCTCCTCGGCCTGGTCGGGCTGCTGCCGATCGTGATCGACCCGGGCGCGACCGGTGTCGTCCTGGCCGGCACCGACGTCGGCTGGCCGGTGACGGCCGCGGCGCTGGTGCTCGTCTCGACGGTGCTCGCGTACGTGACGGGGGTGCTGGCGGTGGCCCGGATCGGCGCCGCGCGCGGGTCGCTCGTGGCGCTGCTGGAGGTGGTGGTGGCGGCGCTGGCGTCGTGGCTGCTGCTCGGCCAGGTGCCCACGGTGGTGCAGGGCGCGGGCGGGTTGCTGATCCTCACCGGGGTGGCCATGACCCGGGCCGCGCGACCCGCCGCCGTCGGTCCACCGGCGGGGCACTGACGCCGTTCGGCGGTCGTCGCGACCTGCCACGAGCGGCACAATGGACGGCCGGGACGAGGTCCGTGGGGGGCGTCATGGGGGAGCAGCCGGGGTTCTTCGTGTCCGTGCAGGCACCCGGCGGGGACGGGCAGTTGATCGACTCGCACGTCGTGTCCGGCCTGCTCGTCGGGCCCGACCGGGTCCTCGTCCCGGACGCCTCGGCACTGACCGCGGACTTCTTCACCCCGATCCTGCCCACCAGCCCCGAGGGCGTCGGCCCGGCGCGCCTGGCCGCGCACGTTCTCGTCGTGCCCCAGCCGCCGGGCGAGCGGCCGACCCGGATCGCGATCGTCACCGGGGAGCTGCGCGGCGGAGTGGCGGTGCTGGTGCTCGCCCGGCCGGCGTCCGCCGACGTCGTCGTCGTCGGCGACGAGCCGTGGCTGGAGACGATCCGCTTGCGCACCAGCAGCCCGGGCGAGCTGGCCGACGCGCTCGCGCAGGCGCAGGCCCTGATCCCCGACCCGAGGGTCGCGCTCGACGGCGTGCCGGCCGACCCGGACCTCGTGTCGATCAGCATCTGCAAGTTCGTCGTGTGGTGCTAGACGACGCCGACGACGTACGGGGGCCGTCGAGGTCCGACGTCCTGGTGGCGATCGCCGCGGCGACCGTCGACGTGCTCGCCTTCTCGGACATCCCCGGCCCGCTGCCACCCGGGCTGACGTCGCCTCCATGGCTGGTCGTCGGCTGGGCGCTGCTCGGCGCGGCCGCGCTGGTGTGGCGCACCCGGTGGCCGCTGATCGTCACCGGAGTGCTCGCGGTGCACGCGGCCGCGGCGAGCCTGCTGCTGTCCTACCGGCCGACCGTCCTGCTCTGCGTGGCGCTCGCGACGGTGGCGGCCCGGTGCGCCACCCGCGACCTGGTCACCGCCGGGCTGCTCGCGGTCGTCACCAGTGGCGCCTGGGTGGCGAGCGAGGTCCGGACCAGCGCCGACCCGGTCACCGACGCGGAGGTCGTGGCCCTCTGGGCGCTCTACCTGGTCATCCCGCTGGCCGCGGCGGCCATCGGGCGGTGGGCGCGGGCGGGGACGGTGCAGCGCCGGGAGCTGGAGCGGCGCCGGGTGGAGGAAGCGCGGGTCGCGGTCGAGCGGGAACGGCGGCGGATCGCCCACGAGCTGCACGACATCGTCTCGCACGCGGTCGGGGTGATGGTCATCCAGGCGGCGGGGGCCAGGCGGGTCCTGGATACCGACCCGGCCCGGACGGACGGGGCGCTGCGGGTGATCGAGGAGACCGGCGGGCAGGCGGTGGGGGAGCTGCGCCGGTTGCTCATGGTGTTGCGCCCGGGCGCGGCCGACGACGCCGGACCCGGTGGTCGCGCGCCCGCGCTCGCCGACCTCGCCGCGCTGCTGGCGACCACGCGGGCCACCGGCGTCGAGGTCGAGCTGGTCGAGCAGGGCGAGCGGGCCGCGCTCGACCCCAGCGTCGATCTCGCGGCGTACCGCGTGGTGCAGGAGGCGCTGACGAACGCGGCCAAGCAGGCGGGCGACGGGGCGCGCGCCACGGTGCGACTGGCCTGGTCCGGCGGCGGCGTCGAGGTGGCGGTCGACAGCACCGGGGCCGGCCCACGGCGTCCGGAGCTCTCCACGGGTCACGGTCTCGCGGGCCTCGCGGAACGGGTGACGCTGGCCGGCGGCACGCTGGACGCCGGCCCGGCCGGCGACGGTTTCCGGGTACGGGCGACGCTGCCCACCGCGCTCGGGCCCACCGCGCTCGGGCCCACCGCGGCCGGGCCCACCGCGGTCGGCAGCCGGGACCAGGCACCCGCCGGCGGGGCCGCGCCGAGCTGAGGCGGGCGCCCGCGGGTGTACGCCGGGTGCCGGGCGCGCTTGGATGGAGTTCCGCCGCTGACGGGAGCTGAGCCCATGGACGCCGTCCACCGCCTGACGATCGAGGCCGACAACGGCGACGAGGTGCTGTTCGGCTGCCCGGAGCCGGGCTGCGGGCGGCGCCTTGTCGTGCGGCGGACCGGGGGTCTCGTCGTGCTGCACCGCGGCGACTTCCACGCCCGCCACGCCGGCGGCTCCGACGGGCTCGATGTCGGCGCCCCGCTGGCGTCCTGACGCTGAACGAGGTCTGAGCGCCCGCGCTCAGCGCCGATGCGGGTGCCCGCTCAGACCCCGGCGCCACCCTTGTTCCACCCGGCGGGCCCGTTAGGGGCCGGCGGAGAACACGAAGAGGGTGGAGAGACATGGAACAGTTCGACCCGAAGATCCCCGGCCTGATCGAGGGCACGCTCACCGGCGTCGCCGTGATCGACCCGCAGCCGTTCGTCGGCGGCGTGGGCAACCGGGTGATCGACCCCACGAAGTCCTTCACGGTGGCCGTCGAGTGGGAGCTCCACGGCCAGCTCGCGCCGCTGTGGCTCACGGCGCTGAACGGCAACTGGGACGTCTCGGTGTACGCCGAGTCGCTCGGTGCCGGCCCGGAGATCCGGCTGGCCAGCGCCTCGGTGGCGACCACCGCGACGCTGCCCTGCACGGTGAACCAGGCGCAGGTCAACTGCTCGAAGTTCCGCGCCGAGCTGGTCGTGGCGCCGAACACGCTGGTCGAGCACACGCCGGGGACCGACAACAGCGGCATCTACAAGCTGGCCGTCGCCGTGTTCCTCAACAGCGGTGTCGCCGGCATCCCGGGCTACGACCTGATCGGCTTCGCCGAGGGCCCACTGGTGCAGGCCGAGAACCCGCAGTGACCGACCGCGGGGCGGTGGGGCGATCAGCCCTGCCGCCCCGCGACCGCGGGGGCCGGCCCGCCTCCCGCGCCGGCCGGCTCCCGCACCGCGTGCAGCAGCCGCACGGTCTCCGTGGCCGGCTCGACGCCGAGCGAGGCGCGCAGCACGCGGCGGCAGAACTCGAACTGCCGCACCGCCAGGTGCGGGCGGCCCTGCTCGGCGAAGCAGCGCATGAGCAACCGGTGGGCGTCCTCGTGGCCGGGATCGGCCTCCAGCATCCGGCGGGCGGTGCCGATGCACCCGGCGAGGTCGCCGCGCTCGCGCTGCAGGCGCGCCGTGCGGTCGAGCACGTCCAGCAGGGCCAGGCGCAGGCTCTCCCGCGGCAGCACCGCCCAGTCCTCGTCCGGGGCGTCGACGGCGAAGTCGCCGCGGTAGGTGGCCACGGCCTCGGTGAGCGCGGCCAGTGCGGCACCGGGATCGGCGTTGCGCTCGGCGAGCGCGGCGTCGCGCAGGAGGGCGTCGAAGCGCTCGACGTCGACGTGCACGTCCAGCGCCGGGTCGATCCCGTAGGCCTCGCCCGCGTACTCGACGACGTTCGCCCGCGTGTACGGGGCCAGCGCGCGGCGCGCACCGCTGAGCGCCACCTGGAGCCGGTTGCGCGCGACCACCGCCGGGACGCCCGGCCAGAACTCCTCGAGCAGCTCGTCGCGCCGGCAGCGGTGGCCGCGGCGGGCCAGCAGGTAGCGCAGCACGCTCACCCCGCGCCTGCCGCGCCAGCCGGTGACCGCGACGCCGTCGACGTGCAGGGTGAACGGGCCGAGCAACCGCGCCTCGATGTGCGACACGGTGTCGATGGTCCCCGCCCGGCTCCCCGGGCGCGTCGGGCGCGGCGCCGACCCGTCGGGTCCGTCCCGAGGCGGACGTGCGACGCCCGCCCCCGTCTCAGGACTGGGCCAGCCCGCCGCGCGGGCGCACGAACCCGGTCTCGTACGCGACGCTGACCGCCTGGGCGCGGTCGCGCAGGCCCAGCTTCAGCAGCACCCGGCTCACGTGCGTCTTCACCGTCGCGATGCCGACGAGCAGCCGGGAGCCGATCTCGCCGTTGGTGAGCCCGGCGGCCAGCAGGGTGAGCACCTCGCGCTCGCGGGGGGTGAGGCTGCGCAGCTCGTCGGGGGTGGGCAGGTCGGGGGCCGGGCGGGCGGCGAACTCGCCGATCAGCGACCGGGCCACGGCCGGGTCGAGCCACGCCCCCCCGCCCGCGACGGCCTGCACCGCCGCCACCAGCTCGCGCGGCGCGGCGTCCTTCAGCACGATCCCCGACGCGCCTGCCCGCAACGCCCCGTACACGGCCTCCTCGACGTGGAACGCCGTGAGCACCAGCACCCGCACGGGCGGCTCGGCGAAGCCGTCCGCGCAGATCCGGCCGGTGGCCCACACCCCGTCCCCGTCGGGCATCCGGATGTCCATGACGACGACGTCGGGGCGCAGCTCCTCGGCCAGCGCCACCGCGGCGGCGCCGTCGCCCGCCTCGCCGACGACCTCCAGCCCCGGCTCGGCGGCGAGCAGCATCGCGATCCCGGAGCGGATCAGCGGCTGGTCGTCGGCGAGCAGCACCCGCACCGTTGCCGTCACCCCGTGATTACAGCAGGTCACGAGGCTGCGGGCATCAGGTTACGGCGCCGTGCCGACGATGCCGCGCAGCTGCAGCGAGGCCCGGATCGGCAGTCCCTCGCGCAGGTACCGGGCGGCTATCCGCAGGCACTCGGCGTGGAAGGCGGCCGCGCCCGCGGTCTGGATCGCCTCGTAGCCGGGGCCGGTCGCGGCCAGGCCCCGGGCGTAGTGCTCGGCGTCGGCGAACTCCAGGACGAACGGTACGTCGAACACCTCACCCGGTTCCAGGCCTGCTTCGGCGAGAAACGCAGCCGCGACCCCCGGGCGCTTGAGCGCCACCATCTCGGACTGGTGGTCGACCTGGGACTCGGTGGCCAGCCGGAACGGTGCGAGCAACGCGCCGCCCTCGGACTCGGCCATCTCGCCCCAGAACGTGATCCCGACCCGCCCGCCGGGCCGCAGCACCCGTCGGGCCTGCGCCACCGCCTGCGGGGTGGTGGCCCAGATCCCGCGGAAGCTGGTCACGATGTCGAACGTCGCCGCGTCGAAATGCGGGTCTGCCATGTCGCCGACGAGGACACGGCTGCCGGGATTGCGCAGCCGCGCCACCGCGACCAGCCGTGCGGAGGCGTCCACGCCAGCGACCGTGGCTCCACGCAGCCGGGCCAGCTCCATCGCAAGGCCCGACCCGCACGCCATGTCCAGCACTGCGACGCCCGGCCCGATGCCCAGCCGGTCGTGCACGATGAGGTACTCGCGCACCGCGGTCGGCTCCACCAGCGCAGCGAAGTCGGCCGCGCGGCGCCCCCAGCCCTCATCGACGAGCGTCCACTGCGGTGCGGCTGACGTGCTCATCGCGCCATCCTGGCAGGCTGACCGCCACGCCGGGGCGTCATCGCTGCGGCGTGACGGCGGGAACGTGCGCCGGGCCCTCCTCATGGGCGAAGCCGTCCTCGCCGACGTGCTCGTCGGGCAGCCGTGCCCAGCTGTACAGGCGGATCTCGGTGCCGTCCGGGTCGTGGAACGACACGATCCACCCGATGCTGGCCTCGATGACCGGCGAGTGGGCGACGCCGAGCCGGTCGAGCCGGACGGCCCACGCGTCGGCGGCCGCCCGGTCCTCGATGCCGAAGCCGACCGGGTCGTAGCCGGTGATGCCGCGCGCGACGGCGGGGTTCTCGCGCAGGGCGAGAGTGGTGCGGCCAAGCCCGGGGACCGTCCCGGCCACGCCGCGGACGACGCCGTCCTCGGCGTCCGGGAACTCGATCTCGACGGTGAATCCGAACACCTGCTCGTACCACTCGCGGCTGCGGGCGAGATCCGTGACCGGGATCTTGACGTGGTGGATGCCGGCGAGCACCGCTTCGTCGGACACGGGGCCCTCCCTTCGGTGCAGTGATACTGCAATGAGTGCTGCTAGCATGCAACCCGTGCCGGACACCGTTAAGCCGTATGCGTCCCGGATCCGCGCGGACGGTGCGCGGCGTACCCGCCAGCTCATCCGTGGTGCCGCCGCGCGCCTGTTCGTCGAGCAGGGCATCGCAGCCACCACGATGCGCCAGGTCGCCGACGCGGCCGGGGTCGCCGAACGCACGGTGTACACGGCGTATCCGTCCAAGATCGCGCTGCTCCGAGCCACGCTGGACGTCGCGACGGTCGGCGACGAGGAACCGGTCGCGGTGGCGCAGCGGGCCAACTTCGAGGCCGTGCTGTCCGAACGCGACCCCGCCCGGGCGGCGCAGCAGTTCGTCGACCTCGGCATCGAGCTGCTCGAACGCGCCGGCGACCTGCTCGTCACCGTCTCGGAGTCGTCGGGGGCCGACCCGGCGATGCGGGAGATCGTCGAGGAGGGATCCGCGGCGATGACGGCCAACATGCACGCGCTCGCGGCGGCCTGGAGTCGCAACGGGTTGCTCCGCGCGGGGCAGGACCCCCATCGCGTCGCCGGCGTGCTCTACACCCTGTGCGGGGCGCACGTGCATCACCTGCTGCGCCGCCGCCAGGGCTGGACCGTCGAGCAGTACCGGGAATGGCTCGTCGACACGCTCCTGCGGACCGTGCTCCGGCCATGACGAGGCGTTCGGCGTGTGGGCCCGCGGACACCGGGTACCTGCCGACCATGCGAGCAGTCACCTGGCACGGCAAGCGCGACGTGCGCGTCGACACCGTCCCCGATCCAGCCATCCAGGACTCCACCGACGTGATCGTCCGGATCACCTCCACCGGGCTGTGCGGGTCCGACCTGCATCTCTACGAGCTGCTGGGGCCGTTCCTCGACGCGGGCGACATCCTCGGCCACGAGCCGATGGGCGTGGTCGAGGAGGTGGGGCCCGGCGTCACCGAGCTGCGCCCGGGCGACCGGGTCGTCGTGCCGTTCAACGTCTCCTGCGGCACGTGATTCATGTGCTCGAACGACCTGCAGTCGCAGTGCGAGACCACCCAGGTCCGGGACCAGGGCAGCGGCGCGGCGCTGTTCGGCTACACGAAGCTCTACGGGCAGGTGCCTGGCGGGCAGGCCGAGTTCCTGCGGGTGCCGTTCGGTGACACGCTGCCGATCAAGGTCCCGCACGGACCTCCCGATGACCGCTTCGTGTACCTGTCCGACGTGCTCCCGACGGCGTGGCAGGCCGTCGCCTAGGCCGACGTCCCGCCCGGCGGGAGCCTCGCCGTGCTCGGGCTCGGCCCGGTGGGGGACATGTGCACCCGGGTTGCCAGGCACCGCGGCGTCGAGAACATCATCGGCATCGACCTGGTGCCCGAGCGGCTGGAGCGAGCCCGGGCGCGCGGCACGACCACCGTCGACCTGCGCGAGCACGGTAAGGAGCTCGGTGACGTCGTGCGCGGGCTGACCGGCGGCCGCGGTGCCGACGCGGTGATCGACGCCGTCGGCATGGAGGCGCACGGCTCGCCCGGCGGAAAGGTCGCCCAGCAGCTGGTCGGTCTGCTGCCCGACGCGGTCGCCGCCCCGCTGATGAAGACCGCGGGCCTGGACCGGCTCGGCGCGTTGTACTCGGCGATCGACGTCGTACGCCGGGGTGGGACCATCTCGCTCTCGGGCGTCTACGGCGGCACCGCCGACCCGATGCCGCTGCTCACGATGTTCGACAAGCAGCTCCAGCTGCGGATGGGGCAGGCCAACGTCCGCCGCTGGGTGCCCGACATCCTGCCGCTGCTCACCGACGACGACCCGCTCGGCGTCGACGGGTTCGCCACGCACCGGCTGCCGCTGGAGTCGGCGCCGCAGGCGTACGCGACGTTCCAGAAGAAGCAGGACGGGATGGTCAAGACGCTGCTGAAGCCGGGTGCCGCGTGACACCGCCGGCGAACGGCGAGCAGCGACAGGGCAGCCCGCCCATGAAGATCGTCGTGACCGGGGCGTCGGGCAACGTCGGGACCGGGGTGCTACGCGCGCTCGCCACCGACATGCCCGACGCGGAGATCGCCGGGGTGTGTCGCCGCCCGCCCCGCGGCGTGCCGCCGTACGACCGGGTGACCTGGCACCGCGTCGACCTCGCGGCGGCGGACGCCGCGACCACGCTTCAGCTTGCGCTGCGCGACGCGGACGCGCTCGTGCACCTCGCCTGGGCCATCCAGCCGGTGCGCGCCGGCGAGCAGCTGCACCGCACGAACGTCGGCGGCACCCGTGCGGTGCTGCGGGCGGCCGCGGCCGCGGGCGTCGACCGGATCGTCTACGCGTCCTCGCTCGGGGTCTGCGCGCCGGGTGCCACCAAGCCCGTCGACGAGCGGTGGCCCGACTCCGGGCAGCGGACCTCGGTCTACAGCCGGCACAAGGTGGAGGTCGAGCGGGTGCTCGACCGGTTCGAGCGGGAGCACCCCGGCGTCGCGGTGGCCCGGATCCGGCCGACGCTGGTGGTGCAGCGCGTCGCGGCGACCGAGATCCGCGGCCTGTTCCTCGGGCCGCTCGTGCCGCGCCCGGTGTTGGCCCTGCTGCGCAGGCGCGTGCTGCCCGTCAGCCGCTGCCGGCCAGTCTCGCGCTGCAGTTCGTGCACGCCGACGACGTCGGGGACGCCGTCGTGCGGATCCTGCAGCGGCGGGCGACCGGGTCGTTCAACCTCGCGGCCGACACGCTGGGCCCCGAGCGGCTCGCCGGCCTGCTGGGGGCCCGGCCGGTGCAGGTCGGGCACCGCGCCGTCCGGGGGCTGGTGTCGGCCCTGTTCACCGCCCGCGCCGTGCCCGTGTCACCCGGGTGGTTCGACGTCGCGCTCAACACACCGCTGATGGACACCGGTCGGGCCCGCGCGGAGCTGGACTGGGCGCCGTCGCGCACGTCGACGGAGGGGGCGCAGGAACTGCTCGACGGCCTCGCCGAGGGCGCGGTCGGGGCAAGTCCGGCTCTCGGCGGCACCGGATCGCGTGGCTGAGCGGGACGATCGGCACGCAGTCGCCCGGAGCCGGCACCGCACCGGGGCGCGCATCCGGCCGCGCTGATGACTGCGGCCCGGCACCTGAGGGTGCCGGGCCGCAGTGATCGTCAGCGGTCGATCACACGTCGTAGTAGAGCGCGAACTCGAACGGGTGCGGCCGCAGGCGCAGCGGGTCGATCTCGTTCTCCCGCTTGTAGGAGATCCACGTCTCGATCAGGTCGGGGGTGAACACGCCACCTTCGAGCAGGTAGTCGTGGTCCTCCTCGAGCCGGTCGATGACGGCGCCGAGGCTGCCCGGGACCTGCGCGATGTCCTTGGCCTCCTCGGGCGGCAGCTCGTAGAGGTCCTTGTCGATCGGCGCCGCCGGCTCGATCTTGTTCTTGATCCCGTCGAGCCCGGCCATCATCATCGCCGAGAAGGCGAGGTACGGGTTGCCCGACGAGTCGGGGCAGCGGAACTCGATGCGCTTGGCCTTCGGGTTGTCACCCGACAGCGGGATGCGGATGCACGCCGAGCGGTTGCGGGCCGAGTAGACCAGGTTCACCGGAGCCTCGAAGCCCGGGACGAGGCGGTGGTAGGAGTTCACCGTCGGGTTGGTGAAGGCCAGCAGGCTCGGGGCATGGTGCAGCAGGCCGCCGATGTAGAAGCGTGCGGTGTCGGACAGACCGCCGTAACCGGCCTCGTCGTGGAACAGCGGCGAGCCGTCCTTCCACAGCGACTGGTGCACGTGCATGCCCGAGCCGTTGTCACCGAACAGCGGCTTCGGCATGAAGGTGGCGGTCTTGCCCGCGGCGTACGCGGTGTTCTTCACCAGGTACTTGAACAGCATGATGTCGTCGGCCGCGTGCAGCAGGGTGTTGAACCGGTAGTTGATCTCAGCCTGGCCCGCGGTGCCCACCTCGTGGTGCTCGCGCTCCACGGTGAAGCCGCTGGCGATCATGTGGGCGACGATGTCGCCGCGCAGGTCGGCGTAGTGGTCCACCGGCGGCACCGGGAAGTAGCCGCTCTTGTAGTTGACCTTGTAGCCGAGGTTGCCGCCCGGCTCCTCGCGGCCGGTGTTCCACCAGCCCTCGGCGGAGTCGATGTGGTGGTAGGTCTGGTGCGGGTCGGAGCCGAACCGGATCGAGTCGAAGACGTAGAACTCCGCCTCGGGCGCCATGTAGGCGGTGTCGGCGATGCCGGACGCCGCGAGGTACTGCTCGGCCTTGCGCGCGACGTTGCGCGGGTCGCGGCTGTAGGGCTCCCCGGTGATCGGGTCGTGCACGAAGAAGTTGATGTTGAGTGTCTTGTGCTTGCGGAACGGGTCGAGCCGGGCGGTGGCGGCGTCGGGCAGCAGCGCCATGTCCGACTCGTTGATGGCCTGGAACCCCCGGACCGACGAGCCGTCGAACGCCGCGCCGTTCTCCAGGATGTCCCCGGCGGTGGACGCCGGCACCGTGAGGTGCTGCATCACACCGGGCAGGTCGCAGAACCGGATGTCGACGTACGCCACCCCCTCGTCCGAGATGTACTTGAGAACCTCTTCCGAGTTGCTGAACACGCTCGCTGGCTCCTTCGAACGACTGTGGACGACGTCGATGTCGGCGGGATATCGGCGCGACGCTAAGGCGGCCGTGTTGCCCGGCCATCACTCACACGTTTCACAGACGTTAACGGGCTCGTCCAGTCCGCCCCCCCGCTGCTCCTGACACCACCGCTCGGGCGGCCACCTGGGCGGCGCGCGACCCGCGGAGCCGCATCTGCGCCGCCCGAGTGGCGACGTTGATCACGGGCGCCACGGGACGGCGACGAGTTGCGGTGGCGGGGTCAGCGCTGCGTTCCGGTAGGCGCCGGTGAGCTCGTCGAGCACGGTGGCGCCGTCGTGGCGCAGCCTGCTCGGCCGCGTGTGCACCACGGGCAGACCGTGCGCGGCGAACCGGGACTGGCGTCGGGTGTCGCGGTCGTGGTCGGCCGGGCTGAGGTGCCACTCGCGCGAATCGATCTCCCAGACGAGGCCGACGTCCCACCAGGCGTCGGCCACTCCGAGCAGCGATCCGTCGGCTCGCCGAAGGGCGACGTTCCACCGGGGCGGCGGGAGGTCGCTACGAACGACCAGGTGACGGGCCCATGACTCGGCCGCCGAGCGGACCCCGGCATCGATCTCGGCCAGCACGGCCCGCGCGCACCCGGTATGTGGGCGGCGCAGCTCGGCCAGCTCGGTGGCCAGCGCTTCCGGCCGGCAGACGCCGCGCTGGATAGCGTCGGCGAACATCGCCCGGATGGCATCGAGCCGATCGGCGGTGGCCGCGGCGTCGACGAGCGCCCGCGCCACCGGCGCGAGCGGCAGCCCGTCCCGCCAGACCGGCTCGGGCATCCGCCGGGTCCGCGTGACGACGACGAAGCCGCGACCGCGGAGCTGGCGCTCGTGCGGAACCAGCAGCTCGACATGCCGCTCGTCACCAAGGCGTTGCACGCCGTGCCGGCGTAGCGCGGTCGTGGCGGTCAGCATCGCGGGGACGCCTGCGTAGATCAGGGCGGCGCGGATGCGCTGACGCCGGGTCGGCTCGCCTGAGTTGAGAAGCACGACTCCGGGGAGCGGGGATCGCCAGGGACCGTCCAGCCGACAGCGACGGCTGATCGTCGACGAGGAGAGCCCGAGGGCGAGCAGGTTGCGGCGCGCCGCGACGGCATCGGGAAAGAGCTCGTTGATGCAGCGGATCTCGGCAGCGGACACTCGCACCCGTCCACCCTCACCGCGCCCCCCACGCCCGCACACCCCCAACGTCTCACCTGTGGACAACCCCCGTCCACGTGGACAACCGGCCGCCCGCCGCCACTCGGGCGGCGCAACGCCCGAACGGCGGCCCCTGCGCCGCCCGAGTGCAGCGTTGTGCGGGGGGGCGGGGTGGGGGTGGGGTGGGGGTTAGCGGCGGCGGACGGTGCGCTGCAGGCTGCGCATCTTCGCCCCGGGCGGCAGGGGGCCCTTCGGCAGCGCGGCCGCCCGCGAGCCGAGCGCGGCGAGCCGGGTCTCGATGACGTCCATCTGCTTGGTCGAGATGTTGGACGGCAGCTTCTGCAGGTGGCGCTGGAGCTTCTTGAGCGGCACCTGGTTCTCGTCGTTGCCGACGATCACGTCGTAGATCGGGACCGAGCCGATCACCCGCGCCATCCGCTTCTTCTCCTGCGCGAGCAGGCTCTTCACCCGGTGCGGAGCACCCTCGGCGACCAGGATCACGCCGGGGCGGCCGATCACCCGGTGCACCGCGTCGAGGTGGGTGGTGCCGGCGATCCCCTGCGCCACCCGCCACCGGCCGCGCATCGTGTCCAGCGCCCACCCTGCGGCGCCCGGCTGGCCCTCCGCCTTGGCGTACACCGATCTCTGCACCCGCCTGCCGAACACGCTGATCGCGGCGAGGACGCCGATCGCGATGCCCAGCGGCAGCAGGATCAGGTGCAGGTTGAACAGGTAGCCGATGCCGAACACGACCGCGACGGACAGCAGCAGCACCCCGATCATGATCGGGATCAGCTTCTTGTCCTCGCGGCGCTGCATCCGGAACGCCTCGAAGATCTGCTTGCGACGCGCGCGCGACGCCTCGCGCTTGAGACGCGCCAGTTCCTTCTTGGCTGCCTTGTCGAGCTTGGGCTTCACGGCCATGGCCGAAGGATACGGCCAGGGCTACCGGGCGAGCAGCGCGCGCGCCTCCTGCGCGGCCGGGCCGGCGGGAAGACCCTCCTCGCCGAGGTGCGACAGCGACGCGGGCAGCTCCTCGCCCCGGTGGCGCAACGCCTGCGCGTACAGCCGGCCGGCCCGGTAGGACGACCGGACCAGCGGCCCCGCCATCACCCCGGCGAAGCCCATCGCGTACGCATCGTCGGCGTGCTCCACGAACTCCTCGGGCTGCACCCACCGCGCCACCGGCAGGTGCCGCGGCGAGGGGCGCAGGTACTGGGTGATCGTGACGATCTCGCAGCCCGCGCCATGCAGCCCGCGCAGCGCCCCGGCCACCTCCGTGGCCTGCTCGCCCATGCCGAGGATGAGGTTGGACTTGGTGACCAGGCCGGCCGAACGGGCCTTGCCGAGGACCTCCAGCGAGCGCTCGTAGGAGAACGCGGGCCGGATGCGGCGAAACAGCCGCGGCACCGTCTCCAGGGTGTGCGCGAGCACCTCGGGTGCGGCCGCGAAGACCTCGTCGAGCTGGTCGTCCACCGAGTTGAAGTCGGGGATCAGCAGCTCCACGCCGGTGCCGGGGTTGAGCGAGTGGATCTGGCGGACCGTCTCGGCGTAGAGCCAGGCCCCACCGTCGGGCAGGTCGTCGCGGGCCACGCCGGTGACCGTCGAGTAGCGCAGGCCCATCGCCGCGACGGACTCCGCGACGCGCCGCGGCTCGTCGCGGTCCAGCGGGGCGGGACGGCCGGTGTCGATCTGGCAGAAGTCGCAGCGGCGGGTGCACTGCTCGCCGCCGATGAGGAACGTCGCCTCCCGGTCCTCCCAGCACTCGTAGATGTTCGGGCAGCCGGCCTCCTCGCACACGGTGTGCAGGCCGCCGGCGCGGACCAGCGACTTCAGCTCGGTGTAGTGCGGGCCGGTGCGGACCCGCGTGCGGATCCACGGCGGCTTGCGCTCGATGGGCGTCTCGGTGTTGCGGACCTCCAGGCGCAGCAGCTTGCGGCCGTTCGGGGCGTGGGCCTCCCGGGCTGTCGTCACGCCGCCCAGGCTACGCCGGGTCCGGATCGATCCCGGTGGCCTCCGCCGTGACGTCCCAGAGCCGCCTGGCGAGGGCTTCGTCGCGGGCCGCGGCGCTGCGCCGGGCCGGTCCGGGGTGGCCGACCAGCTCGGCGAGACCCCGCGGGCCGTAGTAGTCACCGCCCTGCACCTCGGGTGCGGTGGCCGCGTAGAGCTGGGGCAGCATCCCGGTGCGCACGTCCTGGGTGAACACCGAGTTGAGCGGGATGCTGAGCATGGCCAGCAGCGGGTTGCGCCTGCGCATCGAGTTGGCCAGCAGCTCGGTACCGGTGACGCCGGGATGCGCCGCGACGCTGCGCACGTCGTCGCCGCGGGCGCGCAACCGGCGGTCGAGCTCGGCCGTGAAGAGCAGGTTGGCGAGCTTCGACTGGCTGTACGCCCGCCCCGCGAAGTAGTTGCGGCGCCGGAAGTGCAGGTCGTCGACGTCGAGGCCGCCGCCCTGATGGGCCAGGCTCGACAGCGTCACCACCCGGGCGGCGCCGGCCGCGCGCAACGCCGGCATCAGGAGCCAGGTCAGCGCCGCGTGGCCGAGATGGTTCGTGGCGATCTGGAGCTCGAACCCGTCGACCGTGGTCATGGGCGGGGTGCCCATCACGCCGGCGTTGTTCATCAGCACGTGCAGCGCGTCGCCGGTGCGTACCCGGACGTCGGCGGCGGCGCGGCGGACCGAGTCCAGGTCGGCGAGGTCGAGCTCCACCAGCTCGGCCGCCGGCCCACCGTCGCGTTGCACGTGCTCCAGTGCCGCCTTGCCGCGCTCGGGCTGGCGGGCGGTGAGCAGCACCCGGGCCCCGGCGGCGGCCAGCGCGGTCGCCGAGTGCAGCCCCAGCCCGCTGGTCGCGCCCGTGACGAGGACGGTGCGGCCGGTCTGGTCGGGCATGTCGGCGAGGGTCCAGCGCATGATCGAAGGTCTACCACCCGCCGCGGGTCATGGCAGGGCCGGTCGGTGGTGCCGCGGCCCGGGCCGCGATCGGTCCCAGGTTCAGGGCAGGGTGCGGGCGGCGTGCGCGAGCAGCAGCGGCTCGGTCAGCAACCGCCCCGCGAGGGTGCCCAGCGCGCCGCCGGCCAGGGTGTCGTACTCGTCCCGGGCGAGCCCGTCGAGGCTGATCACGGCCACCCCGACGGTGCCGTCTCCGCGGCGCAGCGTCAGCGCCTCGCTGAGGACGCCGGGCAGCGAGCCGCCCTTCGTTCCGGCGCCGAGCGCGCCCGGCGGCAGCCGGCCGGCGAGCGGCCGCTCCAGGTGCTCGCGCATGATCCCGGCCACCGCGGGGGAGCCGAACCGGTCGGTGGCGGCGGCCAGGTGCAGCCCCGCGAGCTGGCGGGCGGTGGCGCCGGGAGTGCCCGCGGCCCAGCGCAGCACGGCGTCGTCGTCGGCCAGCGCCCGTGCGGTCTGTTCCAGCGCGACCTCCCGGATCGGCCCGCCGTCGGCGAACTCACTGGCCAGCGCCACGGCGACCGCGCGCCGCGGCTCGCCCGCCCGGTCGGGCACCGTGACCAGCAACGTCTCGCCGAGATAGCTCGGCAGGTCCAGCGGCGCCCAGCCGGCTGCGGCCGCCGCCTCGACCAGCGCGGCATCGCCCAGCTCGGCCCGCAGCAGGTCGGGAGCGGCGTTGTCACTGTCGACGACCATCGCGTCGACGACCCGGTCCCAGCTCGCGACACCGGCCGGGGTGAGGCCGAGCCGGTCCAGCGCCCGGGGGTGCGCGCCGCCGTCGGTGTAGGGCAGGTACCAGCGCTCCCACTCGGCCACCGGCACCGTCGCGGCCGGGTCGAGCCTGCCCGCGGCGACCGCTCGCGCGTAGGCGGCCAGGTGCACGACCTTCGCGGCCGAGGCCACCGGACGGGGAGTGTCGGCGAGCCGGTCCAGCGCGCCGCCGCGACCGTCGTCGACCAGCAGTGACGCACGCGCGGGGTGGTCGCGGATCCAGCCGAGCAGCGCCTCGGCCGAATCGGGTTGCGGGGCGGGCGGGGCAGCGGTGGCGGGTCGGCCGGCGGACGCGGGCGGCGGACCGGGCAGGCGCGGGGCGGGCCCGGCGCATCCCGCGGTCACCAGCGCCACCCCCGCGGCGCCCAGCAGCGCACGGCGGGACAGGGGCACCCGCGCGACCCTAGGGCACCCGAGGGGGTCGCTCCGGTCGGCGTGGCCGTGGAGGGTGGGGACGCGGCGGCGGTGGTCGTGGTGGCGGTGGTGGGTGATGGTCGGTGGGAGGGCGTGCGGCGGCGGGCCGCGGCGGCGAGCGGTGATCGTCGGTCGGGGGCGCTGCGGTGGGTGATCGTCGGTTGGGGGACGTCGGGGTGGGTGATCGTCGGTCGGGGACCGGTGACGGTGGTGGGCGCGGTCGACCGTCCCCAACCGGTGATCATGGCGAGGCGATCACGGGTTGACGCCGGCTCAGCGCAGCGAAGGGTCCAGGCGCAGGTCGAGCCCGGTGGGCGCGGCTGTGGGGTGCGTGGCTGTGCGGTGCGCAGCCGCCGGCTGCTCGGGGACCGGCCGCTCGGGGACCGGGTGCTCGGCCACCGGCAGCGTCCCGTCGAGCGCGGCGGTGACGGCGGCCGCGGTGGCGTCGAGGACGTCCGCGACGGCGACCCGACGGCCCAGCTCCACCGACAGCGAGCTCACCCCTGCGTCGGCGATGCCGCAGGGCACGATCCGGTCGAACGCGGCGAGGTCGGGCTCGCAGTTGAGCGCGAAACCGTGCAGCGTCACACCTCCCTGAACGCGCACGCCGAGCGCGGCGACCTTGCGCTCGGGACGGGTGCCGTCCGCGGGCAGCCACACCCCGCTGCGGCCGCGCACCCGCCCCGCCCCGCGCAGCCCCACGCCGCTGACCACGGCGATGAGCGCCTCCTCCAGTCGCCGGACGAAGTCGACGACGTCGAGCGGGCGGGTGAGCGCCACGATCGGGTAGCCGACGAGCTGGCCGGGGCCGTGCCAGGTGATGCGGCCGCCGCGGTCGACGTCCACGACCGGGGTGCCGTCGGCAGGCCGGTCCCCGGGCTGCGTGCGCCGCCCCGCCGTGTAGACCGACGGGTGCTCCAGCAGCATCAGCACGTCCGGGCCCTCGCCGGTGCGACGGGCGGCGTGGTGGGCACGCTGGATGTCCCAGGCGGTGCGGTAGTCGACGGCGCCGAGCCGGTCGACCCGCACCAGGGCGGGGCTGGTGCGGCAGGTGCTCCCCGGGGCGCGCATGACCGACACGCTACGCCGGGCCGGCACGGCGCAACGCGGGCGCGAGCGTCACGACCCGACCGCGGCCGCCAGGGCGTCGCGCACCGAGGTGTGCCGGTACGGGTAGCCCGCCGCCGCGAGCTTCGCGGGCACCGCCCGCTGCCCGTACAGCGCAAGTTCCTCGCCCATCGAGCCGAGCGCGGTGCGGATCACGACCGCCGGCACGGCGAACGGTGCCGGCCGCCCGACCGCCTCGGCCAGCGCCACGGTGAACTCCGCGTTGGTGACCGGCGTCGGGCCGGTGAGATTGACGGGTCCCTCGACGTCGGCGGCGAGCAGGAACGCCATCGCGCCGACCTCGTCGTCGAGGGAGATCCACGGCATGTACTGGCGCCCGTCGCCCAGCCGCCCGCCGAGGGCGAGCCGGAACAGCGGCCGCAATCGGCCCAGCAGCCCGCCGGACGGCGCGAGCACCAGCCCGCTGCGCAGCAGCACGACTCGCGCGCCACCGTCGGCAGCGGGCTTCGCGGCGGCCTCCCAGTCGCGCACGACCTCGGCGAGGAAGCCGTCCCCGGGCGGCGCGGTCTCGTCGACGACCGTGTCGCCGGTGTGGCCGTAGTAGCCGACGGCCGAGCCGGACAGCAACGCCGGCACCCCGTGCGTGGCCACGGCCGTGGCCAGCACCTCGGTGGCGACGTTGCGGCTGTCGCGGATGGCCTGCTTGCGCGCGCCGCTCCACGGCCGGTCGCCGATTCCGACGCCGTTGAGCCCGATGACGGCGTCGACGCCGTCGAAGGTGCCGGGATCGCAGGTGCCCGCGGGTGGATCCCAGCCGCGCTCGTCCGGCGCGGCGGGCGCGCGCCGGACCAGCCGCAGCACGTCGTGGTCCGCGGAGCGGAGGTGGGCGACGAGGGCGGTACCGATGAGGCCGGACGAGCCGGCGACGAGGACGCGCACCCGATGATCCTGGCCCAGCCCACCGGATCACGCGACCCGGGCCCGCCGTCCAGCCCGACTCGCGCTGCCGTCCAGCCCGACTCGCGGGTTACAGGCCCAGGTCCGACTCGAACGCGCCCTCCTCCAGCCGCTCCCTGATCGCCGTGACGAACCGGCCGGCGTCCGCGCCGTCGACGAGCCGGTGGTCGTAGGTCAGCGGGAGGTAGCACACCGAACGGATGGCGATGACGTCGTCGCCATCCGGGCCGGTGATCACCGCGGGCTGCTTGGTGATCTTCCCGGTGCCCAGGATGGCGACCTGCGGCTGGTTGATGATCGGGGTGTCGAACAGCGCTCCGGCGCTGCCGATATTGGTGATCGTGAACGTGCCTCCGGACAGCTCGTCCGGGCCGATCTTCGACTCCCGGGTGCGCGCCGCGACGTCGGCGATCCGCTTCGCGAGGCCGGCGATGTTGAGGTCCTCGGCGCCCTTGACGACCGGGACGAGCAGGCCGCGGGGGGTGTCGACGGCAATCGCGAGGTGCACCGAGGCGTGGTAGGTGACCTGCTTGCCGTCGGCGTCGATGGAGGCGTTGAGCGCGGGGAACTGTTTGAGCGCCTCGACGGTGGCCTTGGCGAAGAACGGCAGGAACGTGAGCTTGACGCCTTCGCGGCGCTCGAACTCGCCCTTCGCCCGGGCGCGCAGCCGGGCGATGCGGGTGACGTCGACCTCCTGCACGGTGGTGAGCTGCGCGGAGACCCGCAGCGACTCCGTCATCCGCTCGGCGATCACCTGGCGCAGGCGCGGCAGCTTCGCGGTGGTGCCGGGCTGGGGGCCGCCCGCGGGTGCGGCGGCGGGGGTGCGGGCTGGGGCCGACGCGGGGACGGACGGTTCCGGGGCGGGTTGCGGGGCGGGCTCGGGGGTGCGTGCCGCTTCCGCGGCGGCGAGCACGTCCTGCTTGCGGATGCGCCCGCCGACCCCGGAGCCGGTGATCGTCGAGAGGTCCACGTCGTGCTCGCCGGCGAGCTTGCGGACCAGCGGGGTGACGTACGGGGCGCCGGTGCGGGCCTCGCCGTCGGCGTCGCCCGCCTGCCCGGGAGCCGCCTGGTCGGGAGCCGCCTGGTCGGGAGCGGGCTGCGCGGCCGCGACGTCCTCGCGGCGGGCCTGTTCCTGGTCCTGCACGGCCACCGCCTCGGGCGCGGCGGGTTCCTCGGGCGCGGCTGCGGCGGGCTCGGGCGCGGAGTGCGCGGGGCCTGCGGCGGGCTGCTCGGCGCGGGCGGGCTCGGGCTCCGGTTCGGACCGGGCAGGTGCGGCGTCGGCCGAGCCGATGACCGCGAGCTGCCCGCCGACGTCGACGGTCTCGTCCTCTCCCGCGGTGATCTCCAGCAGCGTGCCGGCCACGGGGGAGGGGATCTCGGTGTCGACCTTGTCGGTGGAGACCTCCAGCAGCGGCTCGTCCACCGCGACCGTGTCCCCGACCTGCTTGAGCCAGCGCGTGACGGTGCCCTCGGTGACGCTCTCGCCGAGCGCCGGCATCACCACCGGCGTGGCGTCCCCGCCTGCCGAGCCGCCGCCCGAGCCACCGCCCCCGGACGGCGCGGGCGGCGCCTGCTCCACCTCGGGCTCCGGTGCCATCTCGGCAGCCGGCTCCGCGGCCCGGTTCGGCGGCGCGGGGGGCGCGTCGGCGTCGGCCTGCTCCTCGGCGGGTGCCTCGACGGCCGACGAGGCGGGAGTGTCCCCACCCGAAGCGTCCGAACCAGCCGAATCGACCGAACCGCCGGACGCGCCGTCGCCGATCACCGCCAGCTCGGCCCCCACCTCGACGACCTCGTCCTCGGCCGCGACGATCCGCTCCAGGATCCCGGCCGCGGGCGACGGGATCTCGGTGTCGACCTTGTCCGTCGACACCTCCAGGAGTGGCTCGTCGACCTCGACGGTGTCGCCCTCCTGCTTGAGCCAGCGGGTGACGGTGCCCTCGGTGACGCTCTCACCGAGCGCGGGCATCTGAACGGAGAAGGCCATGGCTCCTCGGGCTCCTGTTCGCTCTGGGTGCCGGCTCAGCTGTGGCTGTGCAGCGGCTTGCCGGCCAGCGCGAGGTGGGCCTCGCCGAAGGCCTCGTTCTGGGTGGGGTGGGCATGGATCAGGGCGGCGACGTCCTCGGCCTGGGCGTCCCAGTTGTAGACGAGCTGGGCCTCGCCGATCAGCTCGCCGACGCGGGCCCCGACCATGTGGATGCCGACGACCGGGCCGGGGGTGCCCGCGGCGCCGGACTTGACGAGCTTGATCGCGCCCTGGGTCTGCAGGATCTGCGACTTGCCGTTGCCGGCGAGGTCGTAGGTGAGGGTCGTGACCTCGCCGTGGCGCTCGCGGGCCTGCGCCTCGGTGAGCCCGACGGACGCCACCTCCGGCTCGCAGTAGGTGACCCGCGGGATGCCGGCCTCGTCGATCAGCGGCGGCTGCTGCCCCGCGAGCTGCTCGGCCAGGAAGATTCCCTGGGCGAAGCCGCGATGCGCGAGCTGCAGGCCGGGCACGATGTCGCCGAGCGCGTAGACGTTCTCCAGGTTGGTGCGCAGCCGCTCGTCGGTGCGGACGAACCCGCGCTCCATCTCGACGCCGGCCTCCGCGTAACCGGTGTCGCCGGTGTTGGGGCCGCGCCCGACCGCCACGAGCAGGTAGTCGGCCTCGATCTCCTCGCCCGACTCCAGGGTGACGGTGACGGCGTCGTCGGTCTGGGTGGCCCCGGTGAACCGCACGCCGGTCTTGAACGCGATCTTGCGGCGGCGGAACGCGCGCTCCAGCTGCTTGGAGCAGAACTCGTCCTCGGCGGGGACGAGCCGGGGCAGCGCCTCGACGATCGTCACCTGCGACCCGAAGCTGGTGAACACCGACGCGAACTCGACCCCGATCACGCCGCCGCCGAGGATCACGATCCGGTCGGGCACGGCGTCCAGGCGCAGCGCCTCGTTGCTGGTGATGACCCGCCCGCCGATCTCGAGGCCGGGCAGGGTCTTGGCGTAGCTGCCGGTGGCGAGAACGACGCTGGCCCCGGTGTAGCGCTCGGTCGTGCCGTCCGCGGCCGTGACGTCGACGGCGTCGGGCGCGACGAACCGGCCGGTGCCGGCCACGAGCTCGATCTTGCGGGACTTCACCAGCCCCTGCAGCCCCTTGTAGAGCCGCCCGACGACCCCGTCCTTGTACGCGTTGACCCCGGCCATGTCGATGCCGGCCAGCGAGCTCTTCACCCCGATCTTGTCGCCCTCGCGCGCGGCGTCGGCGACCTCCGCGGCGTGCAGCAGCGCCTTGGTGGGAATGCACCCCCAGTGCAGGCAGGTGCCGCCGAGCTTGTCGCGCTCGACGAGCACCACGGACATGCCCAGCTCGGCCGCGCGCAGCGCGCAGGCGTAGCCGCCCGACCCGCCGCCGAGGATGACCAGGTCCGCGCTGTGCTCGGGCACGAGAGTTCTCCCTGTCGCCGATCGGTGTCGCCGCCCATCTTGGCACTCCCGGCGGCGCGTGCAGGGGCTGGGCCGTTCGGGAGACAATCGAGCCCGCGCCACGTTGACCGGGGTGGCGGGCGGCACGCGGGGAGGCTCGGATGGGGTTGTTCGGCAGGTTGCGCAGGCGCCGGCCCGGCACGTTGCGCCGCGCCGGGTCCGGCGACGAGGCCCACCTGCGCGCGTGGGCGGCGGCGCACGAGGGGGTGGAGGCGTTCGTCGAGCCGCGCACCACCGTCACCGACACGACGGTCGTGCTCGTCGCGAAGGACGGTGAGTGGACGCGCCGCCGGGTGGCCGACCCGGCGGCTGCCCGCAAGATCGCCCGGTCGCTGAAGATGCCGATCTACGACGTGCAGCTCGTGGGCTACCCGCAGCGCATGCGTGACCACGACGCCCGCCAGCGCGCGCTGCGCGACCGGGCCCGCCGCCGCGATCTTGAGGGCTGACCGGCCGGTCCGCGCGAGCGGCTCGTTCCGGCCGCTCGCGCAGCGGGCCGTCAGCGGCCGTAGGCCTCGAGCCAGGCCCGGTCGATCCACGGGGGGAGCGGGGGCGGGCCGGCGAACTCGACCACGTGCTCGCGGAACCGCACGTTCGCCGACCCGTCGGCGCGTACCCGGACCCGGATGTCCTCCAGGTTCTCCGGCTCGCCGGGATCGTGGCCGATCGCGGCGGCCGCGAAGGCGCGCATCGGCGCCGAGTGCGTCGACGCGACCACCACCAGCCGCTCGGGTGCGTCCAGCCCGGCCTCGACGACGCCGCGCCACATCCGGTGCGCGCCCAGGTGCGGCGGCTCGAACCACAGCGTCGGCCGACCGACCCAGTAGTCGATCGGCCCGCCGGCCGCGGCGACCGCGCGGTAGTCGGTGTCGAACCGGTCCAGCTCACGCGCCCAGTCCGGCAGCTCCCCGGTCAGCCGAAGCCGCGCCGCGACCGCCGCCTGCACGTCGACGACCTCCCCACCCAGGGCGAAGCGGAGGTTGTCGAACCAGGGCTCGGGGTGGAGCGGGCCGACGTCGACGGCGTGGTCCGGCCCGTGCTCGCGGCCCAGCGCCGTCAGCACCGCCGCCCGCAGCTCGACGGCCGTGGCGATCCCGCGGGCCGTGCGGGCGTGCGGCATCCGGACCGTCGTGCCCGGCTTCAGCTCCACGGCCAGCGCCGCGCCCCGGTCGCGGGCCTGCTGCACGCCGCGCGGGGTGAGGCCGTGGTCGCCGTCGTAGCCGTGGGTCTCGCCGTGGCGCAGTAGGACGACCTCGTAACCCGTCACACCGACGACGCTACGTCGCTGCGATCACTCGAACGAGTGCTGCTTCCCGGATGCCGGAACGATGGTCAGATCAGCGCGTCGAGCTCGATCGCGACCGTGAAGGGGACGGTCGTGCGGAACGTGCCGGTGACGGCGGGCGCATCGACGTAGCCGAGCTCGCCACCGAGGTGGCAGGCGACCAGGCTGACCGGCTTCTCGATATCGATCATCCAGTAGTGCGGGATGCCGGCGTCGGCGTACTCGGCGTGCTTCACGACGGTGTCGGTGCGCTTCGTGGTCGGGGAGAGGATCTCGACGACGACGAGCACCTCCCGCGCCAGGATGAAGCCACCCTCGGCGTGCACCCGGTCGGCGGCGCCGGCGTCCACGACGACGAGATCCGGCGCGCGCGCGAACCCCGGGGCATGCCGTGGGGCGAGCTGGAGGTCGACGTCGACGTCCGGGAGCAGCTCGTAGCCGGCGGGCAGCAGGGACTCCAGCCGGCGACCGAACCGCCACTGGCACCGCTGGTGGCGCGGCACCGGCTTCGGTGACATCACGACGGCTCCCTCGTGCAGCTCGTAGCGGGCGTCCGAGTCCTCCGGCAGGGCGGCGTACTCGTCGACCGACAGCAGACGATCCTGCAGCGGAAGGGCGGCCATGGTGACTCCTTCGGTCCGCGCCCAGTGTGGCAGCCGACCCCGACGGAGTCAGGCGAGGAACTCGTACTCCGCCGGGTCGAGGTGCTTCGTCGCGGCGAGGTACTGGCGCATGAAACCCGGCCAGTTGGCGACGATCCGCCCGGTGGAGTCGCGGTACCACGAGTCGCAGCGGGTCCAGGCGGTGCCGGCGAAGTTCGCCTGCACCGCGCGGTCGCTGCGCGCCTCCACGTCGGCGCGGACCTCGATCGCCGCCGCCCCGCGCGCCCGGACCTGCTGGAGCGCCTGGCGCAGGTAGCCGGCCTGGGCCTCCAGGTAGCCGATGATCGAGCCGCCGGAGGTGTTGGTGTTGGGCCCGTACATCACGAACAGCGACGGGAACCCGGGCACCGTCATGCCGAGGTGGGCGTGCGGCCCGCCGGCCCACGCGTCGGCGAGGGATGCACCGGCGGTGCCGATCACCTTCATGGGGAACATGAACTCGTTGGTCGTGAACCCGGTGCCCCAGATGACGGTGTCGACGGCGTGCTCGGTGCCGTCGGCGGTGACGATCCCGGTGGGGGTCATCCGGGTGATCCGGTCAGTGACCACGTCGACGTTGGGCCGTTGCAGGGCGGGCAGGAAGTACGAGCTGAACAGCACCCGCTTGCAGCCGAAGGTGTAGTCCGGCCACAGCTTGCGGCGCAGCTCGGGGTCGCGCAGCTGCAACCGCATGAACGAGGCAGCCCGCAGCCAGCCCAGCCTGCCCAGCGTGCGCGGGAAGCGGATCATGGCGGTGAGCGACTCGCAGTAGCCGAACATGTAACGGCGCCGGTAGGCCTGCAACCCCGGGACGTACCGGATCGCCGCGCGGACCCAGCGGGGGTAGGCGCGGTTCTTGCGCTGTAGGAACCAGTTGGCGGTGCGCTGGAACACCACGAGCCGCGCCACCCCCGGCGCGATCTCCGGCACGAACTGCACCGCGCTCGCCCCGGTGCCGACCACGGCCACCCGCTTCCCGCGCAGGTCGTGGTCGTGGTCCCAGCGCGCGGAGTGGAACGTGTGGCCGGTGAACGACTCCCGGCCCGGGATCGCCGGGACGCTCGGCTTGTGCAGCTGGCCGGTGGCGAGCACCACGGCGTCGGCCTCGATGGTGTCGCCGGCCGCGGTGGTGACGCTCCACCGCAGCGTCGCGTCGTCCCAACTGCACGAGGTGACCGTGGTGTCGGGCCGCACCAGGGCGTCGACGCCGTGCTCGCGGGCGACGCCGCGCAGGTAGTCGAGGATCTCCGGCTGCGGCGAGCACAGCCGCGACCAGTCGCGGCGCTGCGCGTAGGAGAACGAGTACAGGTGGCTGGGCACGTCGCACGCCGCGCCCGGGTAGGTGTTGTGGAACCAGGTACCGCCCAGCTCGGGGGCGGCGTCGAGGATCGTGACGTCGCGCAGGCCGTGGCGGCGCAGCTCGATGGCCGCGGCGATCCCGCCGAACCCGGCGCCGACGATGACGATCTTCAGGTCCCTGGTCACGACGGGGAAGCTACCGGTCGGTCACCGTGTTCGGATCATGCCCGCCGCCTGAACCTGAGAAACGCGCCCGGCCCGACTCCCGGTGGCGACGCTGCCGTGCCTACAACCCGCGAACGAGCTTCACGGCTTCGACCAATGTGAGGTCGGGCCGTCGCGACCGGAGTGCTCGGATCGCGGCGATCTCGCCGTCCTGGTCGCGCTGTTCTCGCAGGAGGATGACGTCGTCGGCCGCGACTGATTGTTGCTGCCCGCGCGGCCTGTGCTTGAAGAGTTCAGCGATGCCCAGCGTTACGATGCCGAGGGCGAGTACCAGTAACCCGTCAGCCACGCCGGTGACAAGCCCGAGCAGCCCCGCCGCAACAAACAGTGCGACGGCGATCATGCGGAGCCTGGTGGTTGCCTGCTTGTTCACCCTGCACCTCCCTCGAGTGGTCAACTAAAGCAGTACTGGCGGATGCCCGCGATGCCGAGGAGTTCGGCGGCGAGGAACCCAACGGCCGTGGCGATCGCCTCCGTCTTCTCGGCCGCTGTGCCAGCCCCGATCAGCAGTCTAGAGGCGTCGATGACGCCGCCGAGATCCTTGATGAGCTGACGAATCTTGAGGATCTTCGCTGCTGGCACGAGCACTCCCGCGAGCGCGGCCGCGACGGAGCCGGAGACCCGACGGTAGTTCCCGTTGCGAGGATGGTCGCGAACCCACTGATTGGTCGCTCCGTCACCCTGCCGCAGGATTCCTTCGGGAATCTGCTGCATGTAATAGAGGAGGTCCTCGAAGGCCTTCCGAGCTTCCGCCGGAGCGCAACGGCTGATAAAGCAGCCGGCGGTCTCAGGCGGTGGAAGCAATCGTGCTGGCCAGGAGGTCGGTGAAGACTTCTGCTGGGGTTCGGTAGCCGAGGATACGGCGTGGTCGGTTGTTCAGTTCGACCGCGACCATGTCGAG
>JBQTJE010000053.1:0-9998 GCA_052387455.1 Pseudonocardia sp. | reverse complement strand
CGACCGCGTCCGCTTCCTCGGCTCCTACCCGCGCGCGACCGGAGCCCGCCACGGCTCGGGGCACGCCGGGAGCACCCCCGCCCCGCTCCGCGGGGCCGGCGCCGCAGAGTTCGCAGCCGCGCACGAGTGGCTGGTGGGGCTGCGCGCGGGGCGCACGGCGTGATTGAGTAGTCGAACGTGACTCTTGAGCGCCTGATCCTCGTCCGGCACGGTCAGACCGACGCGAACGTGCGCGGCGCCCTCGACTCCCGCCCGCCCGGCGAACCCCTCAACGAGCGCGGCCACGCCCAGGCGCACGCGCTGGCCCGGCGGCTGTCCGGCACGCCGATCACGGCCGTCTACGCCTCGCACGCCACCCGCGCGCAGCAGACCGCGGCGCCGCTCGCCGCGACCCTCGGGCTGGACGTCGTGGCGATCGACGGCGTCCAGGAGGTGTTCGTCGGCGACCTGGAGGGCCGCGAGGACGTCGAGGCGCGCGCGGCGTTCGAGCGCGTCTACGCCCGGTTCTGGACCGGCGAGCTCGACGCGCGCCTGCCCGGCGGGGAATCCGCTGCCGACCTGCGGGCGCGCTTCGTACCGGCCGTCGAGAAGATCGTCGACGGGGCCGAGGGCGACGTCGTGGTCGTCAGCCACGGGGCGGCGGTCCGGCTCGGGGCGGCGGCGCTGCTCGGCGACACGGCCGAGACGTTCTACGTGGCGAACACCGCGCTGGTGGTGCTGCGGCCCGATCCGCACGCGAGCACGGGCGGGGCGCTGGAGCACTGGGACCCGGCGCCGCGGCGCCGCGGGGACGTCACCGCGGGCGGCCCGGCGCACTGACCGTTCGCCGTACCGAACAAGCGGACTCGCCGTGTCGAACAAGCGGACTCGCCGGGGGATCAGCCCCAGCCGAGGCGGTGGAGGGTGTCCTCGTCGATGCCGAAGTGGTGGGCCACCTCGTGCACCACGGTGATCGCGACCTCCCGGACGATCTCGTCCTCGTCGGCGCAGTGGTCGAGCAGCGCGTCCTGGTAGACGGTGATCCGGTCGGGCAGCACGCCGCCGTACTGGGTGGTGCGTTCGGTGAGCGCGATGCCCTCGTAGAGGCCGAGCAGGTCGGGCTCGTCGTCGTTGCGGGCCGCCACGAGCACGACGACGTTGTCCATCGCCGCGGTGAGCTCCGGGGGGATCGTGTCGAGGGCGTCGGCCACCAGTTCCTCGAACCGGCGGCGGGTCATCTGCATGGCCCCGATTGTCACGTGCCCTCGGCGGGCGGCGCGGGCGGCAGGGGCAGTTCCTCGGCGGGCGGCAGCGGGACGGCCGGCTCGCCCGGCGGGGCCGGCGGGGGCAGCTCGCCTGCCGGCGGGGCGGGCTCGCCCTCGGACTCGCCTTCCGCTGGCGGCGCGGGCGGCGGTACCGCCGGCGCGGGGTCGGTGCTCTCCGGCGCGGGCGGGGCGGGCTGGTCGCTCACCACGACGGTGGCGTCCCGCACCGAGCCGGTGACCGGGGCGAAGCCGCTGCGGTCGGGCAGCAGCGCGGCGAGGTTGCAGTTGACCCGGCGGGTGCCGACGTTCCACGACTCCTCGCCGAGGTTGTCCCAGTAGACGGTGAGCTTCTTGGCGCTGATCGCGGCCGGATCGCCCGCGAACTCACCGGCGATGCGGGTGCACTCGGGCTGGAGGTAGGCGTCCTGCTCGGCGACGGCGGGGAACGCGTCGGGGAACTTCGCGGCGAGGTCGACGATGCCGACGGTCTCCACGGCGTGCGGCTGGGCACAGGACACCGGGTCGCCGATGGTGCGCCCGTCGATGCCGAGGCAGCTGCCGGGTTCCTGCACGGCGGCCTGGTCGCTGGCCGCGACGGTGCCGGTGGTGGCGAACATCGCCCCGGAACGCGACGAGCTCTGCAGCCCGCACCGCAGGTCCCGGTCGCCCGCGGCCCATTTGGCGGGCGAGGGCTTGAGCGCGCCGACGCGGAAGCGGCCGTCCGGGTCGAACTTGCCACCGAGGTAGGCGACCGCGACGGGCTGGCACCGCTCGGCGACGAGCTGGCGGAAGCCGCGGTCGTCGGGCAGGGCGGTCTGGTCGGCGAGCGAGACGCTGCCGGCTTGCTCGAACAGGTGCGGCTGCGCGCAGTCGACCACCGCGGCGTCGGCGGCGTCGCCACGCGTCCAGTTCAGGCACGTGCCGGGGTCGGCGGGCGGGGCGGGCACCTCCACGATCTCGCGGGCCCCGGCGCCCTCGGGCAGCGCCGCGAACGAGCCGAGGACCGGCACCGTGGTGTCGGCGAACCGGTCGAGCGTGGCGGCGCCGAGCATCGCCACGGCGCCGACGAGCACGCCGAGGGCAACCCGCCGGGCGGGACCCCCCAGCGTCGACAGCGGCGTCGTCAGAGGCACGGCGCGGATCGACAGGGGCCCCGCGCGGCGGGACGTGCCGGCGGGAGGCGTGCCGGGCTCGGGGGAGCCGGGCACGGTACCGGGGGGGCGCACGGGGGGAGCGGGCGCGATGAGCGTTCGGTCCATGGCGACCGTCATCATGCCGTGACCTTCCGCTCCTACCGTCGGCCCCGGCCCGCCGCGCGACCATCGGTCACTTCCGTGCTGCGAGCGTCGCGTTCCGCGGGCCGGACCCGGCCGGTACCGTGCGCGCGGGGGTGGGAGCCGATGAACGACGACGACCAGCGGCCGGGCGGACCCGGCAACGGTCCGGGCGGCAACGGGCCGGGCAGCCGGCCGGGCGGCGGGCCGGGCGGCGGGCCGGTCGGCGACGACCAGCCCACCGTCCCCGGGATGCCCGTGGAGCGCCCGCCCACCGGCCGGATGCGCTACCAGGACGAGACCACCCGGCCGCGCGAGCCCTCGGTCGGCGAGCGCCGCGCCCGCGAGCAGGCCCGCAGGCGCGAGATCGAGGCGCAGGCCGCGGCGGCCGAGGCGGAGCAGGCGGCGGAGGCCGCCCGCAAGAAGCGCAAACGGATCCTGGTGGGCACGGGCGTCACGGTGGGTGTCGTCGCGCTGATCGCGATGTCCTACTCCGTGGCGGGCGCCGACGAGGAAGTGGAGGCCCGCTGCGTCGACGAGCTCACCAACGAGGTCGTCGACGACAGCAACTGCGCCACGCCGGTCGCGAGCAACAGCGGCTACTACGGCGGCGGTGGCTTCTACCCGATCTTCATCGGCGGCGGCGGGCGGCAGTACCACTACAACTACGGCGGCAGCGGCACGGTCGGCCAGCCGGTCACCGGCGGCACGACCAGCGTCCCGGACTCCAGCACCCGGGTGCGCAGCGGCACGTCCGGCCGGTCGATCTCGGGCGGCACCAGCGCGTCGGGCAGCCGCAGCTCGTCGAGCAGCGACTCGGTGTCCCGCGGCGGGCTCGGCGTCAGCGGCGGCAACTCCGGCAGCGGCAGCTGATGCAGCGGTTCACGGGCGCGCCCCGGCCGGGTTGGGAGAAGACGGTCGCCGACCAGGGCATGTGCTTCGGCACGCCCGGTCGCGGTCTCGGCGGGGTGGCGCGGCCGTACTGGGACGAGTCGGTGCACTACGTCTTCTCCATGGACGAGATCCTCGGGCTGGAGGCCGACGTCGAGCTGCTGCACTCGATGTGCCTCGCGGCGGTCGACCACGTCGTCACCACCGAGCGCTACCACGACTTCGCCCTGCCCGACTGGTCCTGGGAGGCGGTCGGCGCCTCGTGGCGCCGCCACGACCCGCACATCTACGGCCGCTTCGACCTGCGCTACGACGGCTCGGGGCCGGCGAAGCTGCTGGAGTACAACGCCGACACCCCCACCACGCTGCTGGAGGCGTCGATCCTGCAGTGGTACTGGCTCAAGGACGTGCACCCCGACGACGACCAGTGGAACTCCCTGCACGAGACGCTCGTGGAGCGCTGGCGGGGCATCCGCGAGCAGCTCCCGTCGGCGGAGGTGCACTTCACCTGGTCGGGCGCGGAGGCCAGCGGCGAGGACCACGTCACCGTCGGCTACCTCCAGGAGACCGCCGCCGAGGCGGGGCTGGACACCGTGGGGCTCACCATCGAGGACATCGGCTGGGACGCCGCCCTGGACCGGTTCGTCGACCTGGAGGAGGCCCCGATGAACGGGGTCTTCAAGCTGTACCCCTGGGAGTGGGTGCTGTCGGACGACTTCGGCAAGCACGTGCTGCGCAGCCTGCCGCAGACGCTGTGGGTGGAGCCGCTGTGGAAGACGCTGCTGTCCAACAAGGCGCTGCTGGCCGTCCTGTGGGAGCTCTACCCCGGCCACCCCAACCTGCTGCCCGCCTTCCTCGACGACCCCGGCCTGCTCACCGAGTACGTCCGCAAGCCCCGGCTGGGCCGCGAGGGCGCCAACATCTCGATCGTCGCGCCCGGCACCGAGCATCAGACGGGTGGCGTCTACGGCGAGGAGGGGTACGTGTACCAGCTCTTCGACCCGCTGCCCGAGTTCGACGGCTACCGTCCCGCGCTGGGCGCGTGGGTGGTCGGCGACACCGCGGCCGGGCTGGGCATCCGCGAGACCGTGGGCCTGGTCACCGACAACGGTGCCGCGTTCGTCCCGCACCGCATCCCCAACTGATCCCGAACTCGCTCCCCCGGAGGTTGACGTGTTGGCACAGGCGATCGCGCCGGATTTCTTCCCGTTCGTCGGACGAGGCGTGGGCGCGATCCTGCTCTACGCCGTGCTCGGTGTGCTGCTGATGCTGCTCGGCTTCTACGCCGTGGACCTCACCACGCCCGGCAAGCTCTACCGGATGGTGCAGGAGGGTCTGCCCAACGCGGTGATCGTCACGGCCGCGGGCATGGTGAGCATGGCGTTCATCGTGGTGGTCGCGATCTACACCTCCAGCGGCTCGCTGCTGGAGGGGCTGCTGCAGACCCTGATCTTCGGCCTGGTCGGGATCCTCGCGCAGGTCGGCGGCGTCCGGCTGCTGGAGTGGATCACCGGGATCGACCTCGGCGCGGTGCTGGGGGCCGGGGACGTGCGCCCGCAGGTGTTCGTGGTGTCCGCCGCGCACGTCGCGCTGGGGCTCGTGGTGGCGGTCGCGGTGCTCTGACCCGTCAGGAAGGGGCGGGGGCGGGCAGGTCGTCGAGGCGGTCGGTGAGGCGCAGGTTCTCGCGGTAGTCGACCGGGCAGGCGATGACGTCGACGCCGTCGTGGTCCAGCGCCGCGCGCAGGACCGGCGCCAGCTCGGCGGCCGCGGTGATCCGGTGGCCGCGGGCGCCGAAGCTCTCCGCGTAGCGCACGAAGTCGGGGTTGGCGAACCGCACGTGCGGCGTGCGTCCCAGCTCCATGTCCATCTTCCACCCGATCAGCCCGTACGCGTCGTCACACCAGATCAGCACGGTCAGCGCGATGCCCTCGCGCACGGCCGTCTCGATCTCCTGGCTGTGCATGAGGAACGCGCCGTCGCCGACGGCGGCGAGCGTGCGGACCCCGGGGCGCACGAGCGCCGACGCGAGCGCCCCGGGCAGCGCGAACCCCATCGTCGACAGGCCGTTGGACAGCAGGCAGGTGTTCGCGGCGTACGTCGGGTGCAGCCGCGCGGTCCACATCTTGACCGCGCCGGTGTCGGCGAGAAGCACGTCGTCGCGGCCCAGGGCGGCGCGGGTGTCGGCGACGATCCGCTGCGGGGTGAGCGGGAAGCGGTCGTCGGCGGCGCCGGCGGCGAGCTCGTCGGACAGCAGCGCGCGGACGGCCGCGACCTCGCCGCCCGCGTCGAACTTCTGCGGGACGGCCTGCGCGAGGGCCGCCAGCGAGCGGGCGATGTCGCCCTCGATCCCCACGGCCACGGGGTAGTGCGCGTCCACCTCGGCGGGGAACGCGTGCACGTGCACGATCTCCTTGTCGCCGTCCGGGTTGATCTTCGCCGGGTCGAACTCCTGGAGCTCGTAGCCGACGGCGACGATCACGTCGGCGGAGTCGAAGCCGAAGTTGGTGTAGTCGTGGCGCATGAACCCGACCGCGCCCAGCGCGAGCGGGTGGTCGTCGGGGAACACGCCCTTGCCGTGGAAGGTCGTCGCGACCGGCACGTTCCAGGCCTCGACGAGCGCCCGCAGGGCGTCCCCCGCATCGTGGCGCGCGGCGCCGTGGCCGGCGAGCAGGATCGGGCGCCGCGCCCGTCCGAGCACCTCGGCGGCCCGCGCGACCTGGTTCGCCGACGGGTCCTCCGGCCGCACCCGGCTGACCTTCAGCGCGACGCCGTCCGCGGCCGCGCCCTCCACGTCCTGCGGCACGGCCAGGTACGTCGCCCCCGGCCGTTCCGTCTCGGCGATCTTGAACGCGCGGCGCACCATCTCCGGCACCGCCGCCGGGCCCGGGACGAGGTCGGCCCACTTGGTGATCGGCCGGAACATCGCGACCAGGTCCACCACCTGGTGGGACTCCTTGTAGATCCGTGAGAGCCCGACCTGCGCCGAGAGCGCCACCAGCGGTGTGGAGTTGGTCTGCGCGTCGGCCACCCCGAGCTGGAGGTTGATCGCGCCCGGGCCCAGCGTCGCCGAGCACACCCCCGCCCGGCCCGTCAGGCGCCCCACGATCTCGGCCATGAACGCCGCCGCCTGCTCGTGGCGGGTGAGCACGTAACGGATGCGGGAGCGGTGCAGGGCGTCGACGAGGTGGATGTTCTCCTCGCCCGGGATGCCGAACACGTACTCGACGCCCTCGGCCTCCAGGCACTCGACGAGCAGCTCGGCGGCGGTGCGGGGATCGGCCACGGCCGTCACGCTAGTGGCGATGCGCCTACGCTGCCGGGTGTGCAGGCTCCCCGGCTCGTCGCCACCGACGTGGACGGCACGCTGCTCGATCCCGACGAGCAGGTGCCGCCGCGCGCGGTCGCGGTGGTGGCCCGGCTGGTCGCCGCGGGCACGGCGTTCGTCCTGGTCACCGGCCGCCCGCCGCGGTGGATCCCGCCGGTCACCGAGCAGCTCGGACGCACCTGCCTGGCGGTGTGCGCCAACGGTGCGGTGCTCTACGACGCCACGACCGACGCCGTCGTGTGGTCACGCGCGCTCACCGTGGACACCCTCGCCACCCTCGCCGCCGCCGTCGACGAGGCGCTGCCGGGCTGCGGCATCGCGGTGGAGCGGGTACCCACCGCCGCGTTCGAGCCGGCCGAGACGTTCCTCGCCGAGCCCGAGTACCTGCACGCCTGGCCGGGCCGCCACCACGTCGCGACGCGGGCGGAGATCCTCGCCGAACCGGCCGTGAAGCTGCTCGTCCGCGGCCCGCGCCTGTCCAGCGACGCGATGATGGCCGCGCTCGCACCGGCGGTCGGCGGCGTCGCGGACCTCACCTTCTCCACCCCGCGCGGGCTCGTCGAGGCGTCACCGCCGGGGGTGACGAAGGGGTCGGGGCTCGCCGAGGTGGCCGCGCGGCTCGGCGTCACCGCCGCCGACACCGTCGCGTTCGGCGACATGCCCAACGACCTGGAGATGCTGCGCTGGGCCGGGCACGGCGTCGCGATGGGCAACGCGCACCCGGCGCTGCTGGACATGGCCGACGAGATCACCGCCCACCACGGCGAGGACGGGCTCGCGCTCGTGCTGGAGCGTTGGTTCTGACGCCCGTGCCCGCAACCCCGCCACCGGCGCTGGTCGGGCCGGGTCGCGGGGACGGGCGTACAGTTTCGGCCGTGATCCCCGCTCCCCCTGCCGAGGTAAGGGCGCTGGCCGCCGTGCAGCGGGCCACCAACGACACCCCGCTCGTGGACGTCGCGCGCGGCATGGGGCGCTTCGGCGACCACGCCGCCGGCTGGCTCCTGCTCGGCGCCGTGGGCGCGCTCGCCGACCGTCGCCGCCGCCGACAGTGGCTCGCCGCCACCGCCGGGGTCGCCGCCGCGCACGGCGCCTCGGTGGCCGTCAAGCGGGTGGTGCGCCGGCCGCGGCCCGACCACCCCGACGTCGTCGTGCACTGCGGCACGCCCAGCCGGCTGAGCTTCCCGTCCGCACACGCCACGTCCACGACCGCCGCGGCGATCCTGTTCGGCGCGCTCGTGCGCGGGACGGGCGGGCGGTACGCGGTGCTGCTGGTGCCGCCGATGGCGCTGTCGATGGCGCTGTCGCGGTTGGTCCTGGGCGTGCACTACCCCACCGACGTCGTCGCGGGTTCCGCGCTCGGCGCCGCGGTGGCCGCGGTCGCGCGGCGGTGGAGCCGGTGAACACCGTCGAGCAGCAGGTCGTGGCCCGCACCCCGATGAGCGTCGCCTGGGGCGTGGTGCGCACGATGCGCCCGCGGCAGTGGGTGAAGAACGTGCTCGTGCTGGCGGCGCCGTTCGCCGCGGGGATCCTGTTCTCCACCGCGATCGCCACCGACCTCGCCGTCGCGTTCGTGGCGTTCTCCCTGGCTGCGTCGGGCATCTACCTGGTCAACGACGCCAAGGACGTCGCCGCCGACCGCGCACATCCCACCAAGCGCCACCGGCCGGTCGCGGCGGGCGTGGTGCCGGTGCCGGTGGCACTGGGCGTCGCGGTCGCGCTGCTGGCCGGGGCGCTGGCCGTGAGCATCCTGGCCGGGCCCGCGCTGACCGTCGTCATCGGCGTCTACGTGGCCGTGCAGCTCGCCTACTGCTTCTGGCTCAAGCACCAGCCGGTGCTCGACATCTGCGTGGTCGCCTCCGGGTTCCTGCTGCGCGCGGTGGCCGGGGGCGCCGCCACCGGCATCGCGCTGTCGCAGTGGTTCCTGCTCGCCGCCGGCTTCGGGTCGCTGTTCATGGTGGCCGGCAAGCGCTACGCCGAGATGATGCTCGCCGAGCGCACCGGGGCGAAGATCCGCCGGTCGCTGGAGCGGTACTCGGCGTCCTACCTGCGGTTCGTGTGGGCGCTCTCGGCCACCGTGCTGATCATGACGTACTGCCTGTGGGCGTTCCAGATCCGGGAGGCGTCCCCGCACAACACCGTCTGGACGATGATCTCCATCGTCCCGTTCGTGGTGGCGGTGCTCCGCTACGCCGTGGACGTCGACGGCGGCAACGGCGGCGAGCCCGAGGACATCGCCCTGGGCGACCGGGTGCTCCAGGTGCTCGCGGTGGCGTGGCTCGGCACGCTCGCCGCGGCGATCTACCTGTAGCGGGCGGGCCGCGGCTCAGACACCCGGGGGCGGGCCGTGGTCGCGCACCCCGGCGAGCACGTAGCCGGGGCGCTCGCGCTGGCCGCTCGCCCGCCACAGGTACTCGCCGAACCCGCCGAGCGCCGCGACGTTGAGCCCGCCGACGAACAGCACCGCGGCCACCACGAGCGCCCAGTCCTTCGCCGGCCCCACCAGCGCCAGCGCGACCAGCGCGAACCCCGCGAGCGCGCCCACCACGGCGACGGCCAGGCCGACGACCAGCAGCAGCAGGAACGGCGCGGAGTAGAGGCCGGCGAGCCAGCCCACGGCCCGCCACGCCCGGTGCGGCAGCGTCGCGGTCGCGGCGGTGCGCGGCTCAGGCGGCTCAGGCGGCTCGACTGTCACCGTCGCCTGCCGCTGGCCCGCCCGGGCGATCGCGGCGACGACGTCGCGCGGGCGGGCGGGGGCCGCCTGCGCGGCGTCGAGCACCGCCCGGTCCACCAGCATCGACGGGCGCCGCTCGCCCGGGGTGACGGGCAGCCCGGGCACGCGCCGCAGCAACCCCCGCAGTCCGCGGGCCGGCGGCGGGGCGGCCCACACCACGTCGTGCCCGCCGGACCCCGAGCCGCCGGACCCCGAGCCGCCGGTCCCCCGCCACGCGGCGAGCTGCTGCGACGCCGTGGCGACCGCGCCGGGCCGCGCCGGGTCGAGCACCAGCACGGCGTTCCCGCGGGACACCGCCAGGCCCGCGCAGAACACGGCGTAGGCGCCGAAGCGCCGCGCGAGCGTGGCCACCCGCACCGTCTGCCCCGGGTCGGCCGGGCCGCCGGGTACGCCGTCCTGGGAGCCGTCGGGTGGGGCGGGGGGGGCGGGCCCCCCCAACACCACCACCAGGAGGGGGGGGGGGGGGCCGGGGCCCGCGCCCCGGCGCCCGCCCCCCCCCCCGCCGGCGCCCAACCCCACACAGGCGACGCGGC
>JBQTJE010000052.1:0-51990 GCA_052387455.1 Pseudonocardia sp. | reverse complement strand
CCCCGGGCTGGGTGCCCGCCGCGCTGGTGTTCGGCGTCGCGGCGATCGGGATGCTGCGCGTGCTCACCGAGCACTGGCGCGAGGGCGCGGCGCTGCTGGCCGGGTCGCTGCTGCTGGCGGCGGTGCTGCGGGTGGTGCTGCCCGACGACCGCGCCGGGCTGCTGGCCGTGCGCAGCCGGGTGATCGACGTGGCGCTCTACGTCGGGTTCGGGCTGGTCACGCTCGCCCTGGCGGTGACGGTCACGCGCGGGCTCGGCGCGTCCTGACCGGCGGGTTCAACCGGCGACCCCGGCGTACAGCGCCCGGACGAGGTCCTCGATCGACGGTTCGGCGACGGTGAGGTCGCGCACCTCGACCCGCGCGGTGACGGCCCCGATCAGCTGCGCGGCCGTGGTGTCGCGGGGCCGGAACCGCAGCCGCTGGCGCAACCCGCCCGCCTCGACGACGACGCTGTCCACCCCGGGCAGGCCGGTGAGCGCGGGCGCCGGCTCGACCAGCTCGACCACCAGCTCGCGCAACCCGGCGGAGCGGCGCCGCAGCGCCGTGAGGTCGTCGTCGACGAGCACGCGGCCGCGGTCGATCACGACGACGCGGCGGCACAGCCGCTCGACGTCGGGCAGGTCGTGCGTGGTGAGCAGCAGGGTCGTGTCGCCGCGGGCGTTGACCCGGGACAGGAACCCGCGCAGCCGCTCCTTGCTCGTCAGGTCGAGCCCGATCGTCGGCTCGTCGAGGACGAGCAGCTCCGGGGCGTGCAGCAGTGCCGCGGTGACCTCGCCGCGCATCCGCTGACCCAGCGACAGCTGCCGGACCGGGGTGGTGAGGAACTCGCCCATGTCGAGCAGCTCGACGCACTCGGCCAGGCGGACCCGGAACGTCGCGGCCGGCACCCGGTGGATGGCGGCGTGCAGGTGGAAGCTCTCGGCCAGCGGCAGGTCCCACCACAGCTGGCTGCGCTGGCCGAACACCACCCCGATCCGCCGGGCCAGTTCGCGGCGCTCGCGCACCGGGTCCAGGCCGCAGACCCGGGCGCTCCCGGCGGTGGGCACGAGCACGCCGGTGAGCATCTTGATCGTCGTCGACTTGCCCGCGCCGTTGGGCCCGAGGAAGCCGACCGCCTCGCCGGCCTCGACCCGCAACGTCACGCCCGCCACGGCCGTGACCCGGCGGCGGCACAACCGGGCGCCGACCAGGAAGTCGCGGCTCAGACCGTCCGCACTAATGATCATTTTCGCTCCGCGGGTCCGTTCGGAAGAAGCTCATGATCCCGTCCCCTGGTAGTGCCGCACCCCGAACCTCCATACCGTCGCCGCCACCGCCACCACCAGCAGCGCGACGGCCGGCGCGCACCAGCGCAGCGCATCGGGCAGCCCCAGCGGGTCGGGGCGGCCGAGCAGCGCGAGCGCGGGGAAGTACGCCACGAACGCCGCCGGCACCACGAAACACAGCACCCGCCGCAGACCCGGGCCGAAGATCGTGAGCGGGTAGGAGGTGGCGAAGTTCGAGCCGTAGGTGAACGAGTTGGCCACCTCGCGGCCGTCGACGAGCCAGAACGACACCGCGTTCGTGCCGACGAAGATCGCCCCGATGAGCACCGCCCCGACGACCGGGGCGGTGAGCCCGACCAGCACCTGCGGCGCCGACCAGGTCAGGTCCAGGGTCACCAGCGCGTAGGCGTACACCCCGGCCCCGGTGACGACCCGCCCGATCCGGCGCAGCGCGATGTCCACCGTGAGCACCTGGGCGAGCGTGCTCAGCGGGCGCAGCAGCAGCACGTCGAACTCGCCGGCACGGATCAGCTCGGGCAGCTCCTCGATCTCCCCGACGGTGAGGTCGGCGAGCCCGAACGCGGTGGCGGCGATGCCGTACATCAGCAGGACCTCGCCGACGGAGAACCCGCCGAGGGCGCTGACCTGCGTGAACACCACCAGGATCGCGACCAGCTCGACGCCCTGGGTGAGCAGCTGGGCGACGACGTCAAGCGCGAACGATGCCGGGTAGGCGAGCTGGCTGCGGACCCGGGAGGCGACGATCCGGCCGTACACCCCGCCCGACACCCCGCTCGCAGCGGCGACCTCACCCACCCTGCACCACCAGCCGCCGCGCCCCGCGGGTCAGCGCCACCCGGCCGGCGACCAGCAGCACCACCACCCACAGCACCTGGTGCGCGATCAGGCCCGCCGCGGGGCCACGCTCGATGAACACGTCGATCGGGGTCTGGAACAGCGCCGGGAACGGCGTCCACCACAGCGCGGTGCGCGCCCACTGCGGGAACCAGGCCAGCGGCAGCACCAGCCCGCTGAGCAGACCCCCGGCCACCCCCCACACCGCGAGCACGCCGCGCGCGTCGAGCAGCCAGAAGGCGCCGGCGTTGAGCAGGAACCGCACCCCGAAGCTGGCGGCGACCGCCAGCAACGTGGACACCGCGAAGAGCGCGTACGTGCCGACGTGCTCGGGCCAGCGGAAGCCGAACACGAGCGCGCCGAACGCCGCAGGCGGCACGAGCCGGGTGCACACCCCGAACCCGGCCCGGCCGAGGTCGTTGGCGAGCATCGCGAGCTGGAGGTCCCACGGGCGGCCGAGGTCGACGACGACGTCGCCGGTCCGGATGCGCCGCGACAGCTCGGAGTCGCCCCAGAGCAGCACCACCGTGAGCAGTCCCTGGCCGAGCCAGACATAGGTGACGGCGGTGGCGACGTCGTAGCCCGCGATGGTGCCGCGCTCGGCCAGCACTGCTACCAGCACGGACGTGCGGAGCAGCCCGAAGACGACGTTCGTGGTCAGGCCGGCGAGGGTGGCCTGACGGTAGGTGGCGTAGCGGAGGAACCCGGCCCGGAGCAACTGCGGGTACGGCGCGAGCACGTCTTCCCACGTTACGGCCGGGCGCAACCGATTTTCAGATGTCGTACAGCTCGAGAGACCGGTCGACGGCGCGCAGGTCGGCGGCGTCGGAGGTCAGCACCGGCCAGTCACGGGTGCCGGCGATGAAGGCGATGTGCGCGTCGACCGGGTCGCGCGTGCCGCTGATCCCGAGCATCGTGCCGACGACGCGCGCCTGCGAGTCGGTGAGGTCGACGACCTCGGCCCGCCTGAGCAGGAACGCGATCGGCACTTGCTTGTTCATCCCGCCGCGCCAGATCTGGGCGACGACGCCGGCCGAGGTGGCGATCGGGATACCTCGCTCCGCGAAGCGGCGCGCGTATCCCTTCATCGTCGGATCGCCCCGTTCGAGCGCGATGAACGCTCCGGCATCGAGGACGTATCCCGGTTCGGTCACGCCGCTCCGCGCGCACGTCGCGGCCCGAGGGCCTGCTCGATCGCCGCGTCGACGCTCTTCATGGTGTCTTCGTCCGGCGGGATCGCCTCCAGCCACTCGACGAACTGCCGCTCCAGCTCGGCGTCCTCGGCGATGTGGTTCTCGATCACGTTCACCACCCAGCCCGACACCGTGCCTTCACCGGCCGACTTCTTGATCCGGTTCGCCAGCTCCTCCGGGACACTCAACGTGATGCGCACCGTCGCCATAACATCACCATAACATCCCCCACCCGCCCGAACACCCGTTCACGCGACGTCCTCGCCGCGTTGCATGAGCGGGCGCTCGTGCTCCGGGCGGATCGCCGACCATGCCCGGGCGCGCAGCGGCTTGCCGTCCAGCGCGGCGAACACCAGGCCGCGGTCCGGGTCGCGGGCCAGCGCGGCGGCCGCCTCCCGGCGGGGCAGGTCCCGCAACGGCGCGGCGCGCGACAGAGCGTCTGCCTCGACGGCGTCCGCCCGGCTCTCCAGATCGGCCGAGGTCTCGTCGAGCCAGCCGTGGAACTCCTCGGGCAGCGTGCGCCGCACGTCGCTCCACCAGGACGGCCCGGCGTCCAGGATCGCGGCCGCGTCCACCGGGTCCAGCCGCAGCATCCGGGCGATCTCCTTCGCCGGAGCACCGGGGTCGTCGGCGCGGGCGGCGGCCACGGCCAGCCGTTCCCACACCCGGCGCGCGGTGAGCCCGAAGATCAACCGGTGCAGGGTGACGTAGTCGGCCTGCTTGAGCTTCACCCGGTCGTCGGTCCGCAGGACGTGCAGGACGAGCCCCTCGGCGCCGGGCCGCGGCGGTGCGGCGAGGGCGTCGGCGAGCGTCGGGTAGGGGTAGCGCTGCGCCGCGGGCCCCGGCCAGCCCCGGACGTCGACGCTGCGCCCGGTCGCGATGTCGACTCCGCCGAGCAGCACCAGCTCGTCGCGCGCGCCGTAGTCGAGCACGATCCGGTTGTCCGGGTAGACGATCTCCACGAGCACCGTCACGCCATCCGGTTCCGGGAACCGCGGCGCGTACTCCCGATCCCACAGCGCGGTGGCGTGCCGGGCCTGGTCGGAGACGAACGAGCCGCGGGTCGCGACGGCGTGCCCGCCGGGTACCGGGAACAGCACACCGAGGCTTCCGTCAAGCTTGTCGGTGGTGACCACCGGCTCGATCGGGTCCAGATCCGGTGCGTCCGGCTCCCCGAGGTTGAACATCTTCGGCCACGGCCGGGCGCGCACGATCCCGCCGTCGTCGACGACCAGGCCGCGGCAGGTGCGGGTGGCGGCGTTCCACACCCGCTCGTAGACGGCCCGCTCGGTGTAGTTGTAGATCGTCAACGGCAGCGTCGGGTGCCGCTGGGAACGCACGTAGCCGCCGGCCAGCATCTCGGCCAGCAGCCCGCCGGTCACCTCATCGACTGTCGTCACGCCGCCCAGTTGACCGCACGACCGTCGTGCACGGCCATCGGGTATCGGACCCACGCCACGGTGATCGACGACCGGGAACCCGGAGCCGCGCTGGACGCGGTCCCGGGTTCCCGGACGACGATCATGGGGCTGGTGGGCTACCGGGCGCCGGTGCGCTCGGGCACGGCCGCGATCAGCACGCCGAGCAGCACGTAGCCGATCAGCAGGTGCGTCGGGCCCGTCCACCACGCGGCGTCGCCGAACACCAGGAACGCGGGGACGTTCACCACGGCCCAGCTCTCGGCGACGAGCGGCCAGGCGCGCAGCACGCCGGTCCAGCGGCCGGCGAACGCCAGCTTGACCGCGATGACGAACATGCCGAGCATCGACAGCGGCCAGCAGACGTCGAGGATCGCGAGCCACAGGGCGTCCTGGTACGGGTCGGGCAGCACGGCGTGCAGCAGCGACCACACGCTCGCCGGCCCGAGCAGAACGCCCTCGACCTTGAGCATCCACACCGAGGCGCGCGACGTCCCGATCGCGCGGGTCCGCAGTTCGCCGCGATGCGCGCCGGGGCGCGCGGCTACCTGCTCAAGGGCGCCAACCAGGCCGAGATCGTCCGGGCCATCACGGCGGTGGCCCGCGACGAGGTGCTCGTGGGGCCGGACATGGCACGGCGCGTCGCGGAGTTCTTCGCCGTGGCGCCGGGGGAACCCGCCGCGCCGGAGGAGGACCCGTTCCCGCACCTCACCGCCCGCGAGCGGGAGATCCTCGACCTCGTGGCCACCGGACGGTCCAACGCCCAGATCGCGGCGTCGCTGTACCTGTCGCCCAAGACTGTGCGCAACAACGTGTCCAACATCTTCGCGACGCTGCTCGGCGCCGGGCGCGCCGAGGCGATCGTGCGGGCCCGGGAGGCCGGGCTGGGGCGCTGACCACTACCCGAGAGGCAGCACGATCCGCACGCTCGCGCCGTCGGGCCCGGTGTGGATCTCGACGGTCCCGCCGTGCGCCCGCGCCACCGCGTCGACGACGGCCAGGCCCAGGCCACTGGAGTCGTGCCCGCCGTCGCGCCGCCCGACGAAGGGCTCCAGCGCCCGGCCGGCGACGTCCGGGTGCAGGCCCGGCCCGTCGTCGGTGACGGCCAGCACGACCCGGTCGGCACAGTGCTCGGCGGACACACCGTGCTCGGCGGACACACAGTGCTCGGCGGACACGATGACGCGGGTACCCGCGGGGGTGTGCACGGTCGCATTGATCGCCAGGTTGAGCAGGGCCTGCTGGAGCCGTGCGGCGTCGGCGCGCACGGTGAGCTCCGGCGCTGGCAACAGCTCGACGTCGGGCAGCCGCAGCCCGGCCAGGCGCAGCTCCAGATCGGCGAACAGCGCCATGAGGTCGACGTCTGCGGGAGCGAGGAAGTCGTCGAACCGCGCCCGCGCCAGCGCGAGCAGGTCGTCCACGAGACGACCGACGTGCACCAGCTCCTCCCCGATCACGCCGGCGGTCGCGCGGGTCCGCTCGGGGTCGCCGGGATCGCGTTCGAGGGTCTCCACATGACCGCGGGCGATCGTCACCGGGGTGCGCAGCTCGTGGGAGACGGTGGCGAGGAACTCGGTGCGCTCGCGCGCCGAGCCCTCCAGCCGGGCGAGCATCCGGTTGAACTCCCGCGCCAGCACGCCCACCTCGTCGGCGCGGACGGGCTCGCGGACCCGCTCCGCGAGCTGTTCGAGCCGCCCGGTCCGCTGCGCGGTGGCCGCCAGCTCGCCCAGCGGGCGCAGGGCCCGGACGAGGGCGAGCGTCAGCGCGGCCGCACCCAGGAGCAGGCTGGTCACCGCGAGCACCACCAGCCAGGTCAGCGACTCGGCGGTGGCATCGGAGATCGGCTGCGCCCGGCCGACGACCTGCACGCTGCCGACATCGGCGCCGTCGAGGCGGATCGGCGCGCGCAACGACCGCAGCGGCCCGGCCGGGCTGGTGAGCGCCTGGAAGCCGTCCGCGGTCTGCGCCGGGATCTCCAGGCGCAGCGCCAGCTCCGCGAGCTCCGCGGGGGGGTCGGGCGAGACGACGACCTCCGTGCCCAGCCGCACGACCGTCAGGTACGTGTCGCTGCCGGGGTTGAAGCGGTAGTAGTCGGTGACGGCGCGGCGGACGATCTCGTCGGTCACGGACCTGCCCGTCGGCGTCACGTCAGCGATCGTGGTGGTCACCGCCCGGGTGAACCGGTCGTACTCGCGCACCAGCGCCTGGTCGAGGTCGCGCTGCCCGACGACGCGAAGCAGCTGGTGCGACAGCAGCAGCGACAGGCCCAGGCTCACCGCCAGCACCAGCGCGGCCAGCACCGGCAGCCGCACCCGTAGCGACTCGGCGGCTCTCATCGGGCTTCGGCTGTCATCGGGCTTCCGCGCTGCGATAGCCGCCACCGCGGACGGTCTCGATCACGCCCGGTCCGAGCTTGCGGCGCAGGTAGCTGACGTACACCTCCACCACGTTCGACCCCGGGTCGTGCCCGTAACCCCACACCAGGTCGAGCAGCTGAGGCTGGGACAGCACCTGCCCGGGGTGCCGCAACAGCGCCTCCAGCAGCGCGAACTCCCGGTTGGTCAGCGCGATCTCGGTGCCGTCGCGCCACATCCGGCGCTTGGTCACATCCAGCCGCAGTGGCCCGCTGGTGATCACCGGCGCAGCGCCGGCGGCGGCCGGGGCGGTGCGCAGCCGGGCCCGGATGCGGGCGAGGAGCTCGGCGAAGCTGAACGGCTTGACCAGATAGTCGTCGGCACCCGCGTTGAGGTTGCCGACCCGGTCGAGCACCGCGTCCTTGGCCGTCAGGACGATCACCGGCACGGTGAACCCCTGGCCGCGCAGCCGCCGCAGCACCTCCTCGCCGGACATCGCGGGCAGCATCAGATCCAGCACCACGACGTCGAACTCCCCGCTGACGGCCCGCGCCAGGCCCGTGACGCCGTCCCTGGCGATCTCGACCCGGAAACCCTCGGCGGTCAGCCCGAACTCGACGAACGACGCGATCCGGGCCTCGTCCTCGACGATCAGCGCACGCACGGCAGCTCCCTTCACGCGCGATCATCCCGCCGGACGGGGCGTCCGGCGGGATGGAGCGATGTGCTCAGCGGGCGGACGGGCGGACGAAGTGGTCCGGCCCGGTGCGGCTGTCGATGTCGACGTTCATCCAGCCGTCGTCGATCTCGGCGTCGAACTCGACGCTGCGCCGGTCGGTGTCGTTGCGGAAGAAGATCTTCACCTCGCCCTCGTGCAGCTCGCGCTCGTCGACGGTGGCGATCCAGCCCGGCGCGGCCTGGTGCCCGACCAGCCCGACCCGCGCGGGCGAGATGTCGACGGTGACGGTCCCGGCGTCCGCTGCCTGGTAGGTGCGCTGCGCCGGATCGGCGGGCACGTCGATGTCGACGTCGCTGTCGAACCGGCCGTCGTCGGTCTCGGCCTTCACCACGACCCGGTCCCGCTCGCCGAGGATCACCACCTCGACCTCGTCGACCTGCCGGTACTCCCCCGCCTGCCGCCAGCCCGGCTCCAACGCGACGTCGACGAGGTCGACCCGCTGCCCGGCCACGGCGAAGGTCACCGTGCCCGCCTCCCCGGCCAGCACCCGGTACTCCCCGTCGACCGACGGCGGCGGGGCCGGCAGGCCGGACGGGACGCGCTCGGGCACGAGCGACGGCGCAACCCCGGCGGCAGAGCTCAGCTCGACCGGGCCCGGGGCGGGCTCGGCCGCGGCGGCGCAGCCGGTGGCGGCAAGCGCGCCGACGAGCGCGATCCCGGCGACGGTGGCCCGATGCGATCGGCGTGCGATGGTGGTGGTCCTCATGGTGATCGTCCTCCGGTGTGGTTTCGCCTACCTGGTCACCACCGAGGATGGGCGCCCGTTCTTGGACCCCCGTGAAGATCGGCTGAGAGGAATCTCAGGTTGTACGTCCGGCTGCGGCAGGATCGCTGTCATGGACGACCGTTCCGCGCAGATCGTCGACACCCTCGTGGAGGCCTTCGCCGACCTCATGGCTGCAGCTCCGGCGGCGTTCCGCACGAAGTTCCGCAAGATGGCAGCCGACCCGTTCGCGTTCTACCGGGGCAGCGCCTGCCTGTTCTACGCCGACGTCGCGGGCCGCGCCGACCCCTGGGCCGACGAGCGCACGAGCCGGGTGTGGATCCAGGGCGACCTGCACGCGGAGAACTTCGGCACCTACATGGACGGCGACGGCGTGCTGATCTTCGACGTCAACGACTTCGACGAGGCGTACCTCGGCCACTTCACCTGGGACGTGCTGCGGTTCGCCGCGTCGCTGGCCCTGCTCGGGTGGCGCAAGGCGATCTCCGACGCCGACATCACCGCGCTCGTGGCGACCTACGCCCGCGCCTACCTCGACCAGGTGCGGATCTTCACCGAGACCCCCGACGACCGCGGCTTCGCGCTGCGCCTGGACACCACCGACGGTCCGGTGCACCAGGTGCTCCAGGTGGCGAAGCTGCGCACCCGGGTCACGCTGCTCGACGGCATCACCGAGACCGAGGGCTTCGACCGCCGGCTGCGCGACGGCCCCGGCGTGCGCCGCCTCGACGACGACGAGCGCGCCCGCGTGGTGGCGGCGTTCGAGCGCTACATCGAGACGATCCCGGCGGCGAAGCGCTACCGCGGGGTCACCTACACGATCAAGGACGTGGCCGGGCGCAGCGGATTCGGCATCGGCAGCGCGGGACTGCCCGCCTACACGGTGCTCATCGAGGGGTTCAACGAGGCGCTGGACAACGACGTGGTGCTGTCGATGAAGCAGGGCAACGTCGCCGCGCCGTCGCGGGTCGTCACCGACCCGGCGATCGCCGCGCGGTTCCACCACCACGGCCACCGCACCGCCGTCTCACAGCGGGCGCTGCAGGCGCACGCCGACCGGTTGCTCGGCTACACCGACCTCGACGGCGTCGGCTTCGTGGTCAGCGAGGTGTCGCCCTACGAGGCCGACCTGGACTGGTCCGAGCTCACCGAGCCCGACGAGATCACCCCCGTCGTCGACGCCCTGGGCCGGGCGACGGCGAAGGTGCACTGCGTGGCCGACACCGACGCCGACCACTCCCTGGTCGACTTCCAGACCGAGGACGCCGTGCTGAACAAGGTCGCAGGCCGCGAGCAGGAGTTCGTCGACGAGGTGACCGACTTCGCCCACACCTACGCCGCCCAGGTGCGCACCGACCACGCCCTGTTCGTGGAGTCCTTCCGCAACGGCACCATCCCCGGCGTGACGTCCTCCCGCTGACCGCCCCGAACAGCATTTAGTGACCTGGGTGCGGTCCGGAGGGGGTCTCGAACAGCGTTTCGGTACCGAAGTGCGGTCACCCCCGGGTCGGCGCGGCGGCCGCCCGGCGCGGCGGTCACCCGGGCACGGCCGCGGCCGGGTCGCGACCGAGGACGCCCAGCAGGCGGTCCTGGCGCGACGCGTCGGCGGGCACGGGCACCGGCGGAGCACAGATCCCGGGGCTGTACATCGCGTCGCCGAACACCGCGATCGAGCTCTCCAGCGCGTCCATCTCGGCGGCGGTGAACAGGGCCTCGCGGCCCAGCGCACGCGCGAGGTCCCAGCGGTGCACGATCATGTCGAAGCCGTAGAAGTCGGCCAGGGTCGCCCCGACCGTGGTGGGCCCGAAGTACCCGTCGTACTCCCGGTGCCAGACGTCGTCACCGATCCGGTCCCGCACGGCCGCGACGTGGGCGGACCACACCTCGTCGGGGTTCCCCCCGGGCCGTGCACCCAGGTCGACGTCGTGCTGGGCGAGGAAGTCACGCTGGGTGTCGACGAGGTGGTCGACGACATCGGCCACGTTCCAGCCCGCGCACGGGCTCGGCGCCGACCAGCGCGACGCTCCGGCGAGGACCGCGCCGACGCCGTCGGCCCGCAGCAGGAAACCGTCCCTCAGATCGCTCATGCCGGCCAGCGTGGCTGCGCGCGACCGCCCCGGCTTGAAAGAATCCGACACGTGGCCCGCAGCGTCGACCCCGTGGAGCACGCGCACCTGCGTGACGCGTCCGGGTTCAGCCCGCCGGTGCACCGCTACGCCCCGGACCCGGCGCTGGCCGACGTGGTCCGGCGGTTCTGGGTGCCGGTGTGGTCGCTGCCGCCGGGCGTGACGTCGGTGCAGCGGGTGCTCCAGTACCCGGTGTGCCAGCTCGTGGTCGCCGACTCGTACGCGCGGCTCGTCGGGGTGCGCACGGGGCTGTCGCTCCAGGAGCTGCGCGGCTCGGGCTGGGCGGTCGGCGCGATGCTGCAGCCCGCGGCCGGGGCACTGCTGCTGGACGGGCCGGTCTCGCAGGTCACCGACGGCCTTGCCGACCTCGACGACCTGCCCGGCCTCGACGGCGCCGCGCTCACCGCCGCCGTCCGGGCGGCGGTCGGCGAGCGGCCAGGCGACCCCGCCCATCGCCGGGCCGCCGTCGCCGTGGTCGAGCGCGCCCTGGCTGCGCTGTCGCCCGTCGACGCCGAGGGCCTGCTGGTCAACGCCGTCGTCGAGCACGTGGAGGGCGATCCCGACGTGCTGCGCGTGGGGCAGGTCTGCGCGAAGTTCGGCCTCACCGAGCGCACGTTGCAGCGGCTGCTCGTGCGCCGCCTCGGGCTGCACCCGAAGTGGCTCATCCAGCGCCGCCGGTTGCAGGAGGCCGCGGCGCGGCTGCGCGCCGACGGGTCGGATCTCGCGCGGGTGGGCGGCCGACCTCGGCTACGCGGACCAGGCGCACCTCACCCGCGACTTCCGCGCCGTCACCGGGCTGACGCCGGGCCGGTTCGCCGCCGAGCCCCGCTGAGCAGCGCTGAGCCGCGCCGTCGATCGGCCGACCACCCCGTGACGGCTCAGAACTCCACCAGCGCCGCGTTGAACGCCGCGCTCGGGCGCATCACCTCATCGGCGCGCGCGGGGTCCACGAGGTAGTAGCCACCCAGGTCCACCGGCGCGCCCTGCACGGCGTTCAGCTCGGCGACGATCGTCTCCTCGTCGGCGGCGAGCCGGTCGGCCAGCGGCGCGAAGATCTCCGCGAGCTCCCGGTCGTCGGGCTGCTCAGCCAGCGCCCGCGCCCAGTACAGCGCCAGGTAGAAGTGCGAGCCGCGGTTGTCCAGCTCGTTCACCTTCCGCGACGGCGAGCGCCCGTTCTCCAGCAGCGCGCCGGTGGCCTCGTCCAGCGCCCTGCCGAGCAGCGCCGCCCGCGCGTTGCCGGTGGCGTCGGCGAGGAACTCCAGCGAGACGGCCAGCGCGAGGAACTCGCCGAGGGAGTCCCAGCGCAGGTGGTTCTCCCGGACGAGCTGCTGCACGTGCTTGGGCTCCGAGCCGCCGGCGCCGGTCTCGAACAGCCCGCCGCCGTTCATCAGCGGCACGATCGAGAGCATCTTGGCGCTGGTCCCGAGCTCGAGGATCGGGAAGAGGTCGGTGAGGTAGTCGCGCAGCACGTTGCCCGTGACGGAGATCGTGTCCTCGCCACGGGCGGCGCGTTCGAGGGTGTAGCGGGTGGCGGCGGCGACCGGCAGGATCTCGATCGTCACACTGTCGGTGTCCAGCGCGTCGAGCTGCGAGCGGACCTTCCGCAGCACCTCCGCGTCGTGCCCGCGGGTCTCGTCGAGCCAGAACACCGCGGGCGCGCCGGTGGCCCGGGCCCGGCCGACGGCCAGCTCCACCCAGTTGCGGATCGGGGCGTCCTTCGTCTGGCAGGCGCGCCACACGTCGCCGGTCTCGACGGCGTGCTCCAGCAGCGTCTCCCCGTCCACGGTGACGACCCGGACGGTGCCCGGCGCGGTGATCTCGAAGGTCTTGTCGTGGCTGCCGTACTCCTCGGCCTTCTGCGCCATCAGCCCGACGTTGGGCGTGGTGCCCATGGTCGTCGGGTCGAACGCACCGTGCTCGCGGCAGAACGCCACCGTCTCGGCGTAGAGGGCGGCGTAGGAGGAGTCCGGGATGACGAACGCGGTGTCCTGCTGCTCACCCGCGGCGTTCCACATCTGGCCCGACGAGCGGATCGCGGCGGGCATCGACGCGTCGATGATCACGTCGGAGGGGACGTGCAGGTTCGTGATGCCCCGGTCGGAGTCGACCATCGCGATCCGCGGGGCGTCGTCGTAGGTGGCGTTGATCGCGTCCTCGATCCGCGAGCGCTTCTCGGCCGGGAGCTTGCCCAGCGCGGTGAGGACGCTGGCCAGGCCGTCGTTCGGGTCGGCACCGACGGAGGCGAGATCGTCGCCGTGGCGCTGGAAGACGTCCGCGAAGTAGGTGGTGACCGCATGCCCGAACAGGATCGGGTCCGACACCTTCATCATCGTGGCCTTGAGGTGCAGCGAGAACAGCACGCCCGCCTCGCGCGCGGCGGCGACCTGCTCGGCGAGGAACGCGTCCAGCGCCGCCGCCGACATCCGCGCCGCGTCGACGATCTCCCCCGCCTGCACGGGCAGGTCGTCCTTGAGCACGGTGACGGCACCGTCCGCGGCGACGTGCTCGATGCGCAGCGTGGCGGCTTCGGCCAGGGTCGTGGCCACTTCGGAGTGGCGGAAGTCACCGTCGTCCATCGTCGCGACGTAGGAGGCGCAGTCGCGCGACCAGGCGCCCATCGAGTGCGGGTGCTTCTTCGCGAAGTTCTTCACCGACGCGGGCGCGCGGCGGTCGGAGTTGCCCTCGCGCAGCACCGGGTTGACCGCGCTGCCCTTCACCGCGTCGTAGGCGGCGCGGGCGGCCCGCTCGGCGTCGGTCTGCGGGTTCTCCGGATAGTCCGGGACGGCATGGCCGGCGGCCTGCAGCTCCGCGATGGCGGCCTTGAGCTGCGGGATCGACGCGCTGACGTTCGGCAGCTTGATGATGTTGGCCGCGCGGGTCTTCGCGAGCGCGCCCAGCTCGCCCAGCGCGTCCGGCGCCAGGTCGAACGCGGCGAGCACCCGGCCGGCGAGCGAGATGTCGCGCGTCTCGACGTCCACCCCGGCCTTGGCGGCGAAGGCCGAGACCACCGGCAGGAACGATTGGGTCGCCAGCGCGGGCGCCTCGTCGGTGTAGGTGTAGATGACCTTCATCGCTGCTGGACCCGCCTCGACCCGTCGGAATGGATGGCGATCGACACGCTATCCCGTGCTCGCGGCGGGGGCGCCCGCGGAGGTGGCGGCCGGGCGGCTGGGCAGGGGGGTCACGCTCGGCTACCGTTCGTCCGAGCACGAGGGAGAGGCCATGGCGCGCAAGTTCACGACCACGATCAAGAAGCCCGACCCCAAGATCTTCAAGGGCTGGACGTTCGTGCTGATCCTCGGCGCCCTCCTCGCCGTGCTCGCGCTGCTGCACCGGGGCGGGGTCGGGGCCGAGCAGGTCGTCGAACCCGCGGCGGGCGCCGCCTGCCAGTTCGAGGTGACGATCGACAACCTCAACGTCCGCACCGCGCCCAGCCAGGACGGCAACGCACCCGTGCAGACGTTGACCCGCGGCCAGCGCGTCGCCGCCACCCCCACGATCGACAACGGCTACCGCGAGCTCGACGGCGGCCTGTGGACCCTCGACCAACACCTCGCGCCGGTCCCCGGTTCGTCCTGCGGCTGACGCCGCCCCGCGGGTCGGGCCCGACGGCAGCGCGAGTCGGGCCCGACGGCAGCGCGAGTCGGGGCGTCCCCGCTGACCGGGCCGGGCGGGCCGTGCTGGGATACGGCCCGTGACCGGTCCGACCGCCCACCCCAACGTCGCCCTCGTCGTCGCCGCCCTCGCGGCCGCAGGCGCCACTCCGCGCGCCCTCGACGGCATGCGGATACTCCCCGACGCCGTCACGACCGCGGCCGCCGCGGCCGCCGCGCTCGGCGTCGAGGTGGGCGCCATCGCCAACTCCCTGGTCTTCGACGCGGACGGCGAGCCGCTGCTGGTGCTGACCTCCGGCGCGCACCGCGTCGACACGGTCAAGGTCGCCGCGCTCGTCGGCGCCGCGCGCGTGCGGCGTGCGACGCCCGACGCCGTCCGCGACGCGACCGGCCAGGTCATCGGTGGGGTCGCACCCGTCGGCCACCCGAGGCCGCTGCGCACGCTCGTGGACAACGCCCTCGGCACCCACGACGAGGTGTGGGCTGCGGCAGGCATCCCGCACGGGGTGTTCCCGACGACGTTCGCCGAGCTCGTCGCCGTGACCGACGGCGAACCGGCAGACGTGGCATGAGAGAGCCGAGCCGGCGAGGCTCAGCGGCCTGACCGCGCTGCAGGGCCCCCCGGCATGACGTGATCGCGGTCGCCGCCGCCCGTCACGACGCGGTCAGCGACCACTGTGCCCCGGCGGGCGAGTCCCGCACCTCGACGCCGGCGGCGGCCAGCCGGTCGCGAAGCTCGTCGGCGCGCGCGAAGTCCCGTGCTGCCCGGGCAGCGGCCCGCTCGTTCAGCAGGGCCTCGACGAGCGGTGCGACGCGCTCGGCGGGATCGGCCAGGCCGTCGCGGGCGGCGCGGGCCAGTTCGAGCACCATGCCGCGCAGCGTCCGCCGGGCGTGGTCGGCGTCGTCGGACTGGAGGGTGTCGGCGGTCCAGTCGGCGATCGCCTGTTCCAGGTCGAGCACGGCGCCCGCGGCGGCGTCGGCGTCGCGGACGGCGAGCGCGGCGTCGAACGCTGTCCGGGCCCGGTCGGCGGCGTCGCGCAACGACGCCGCGACAGCAGCCGAACGTCTCGACTCGGGCTGCTGGAAACCACGACTCGCACTGGCGGAAACCCCGACTCGCGCTGTCGAGGACCCCGACTCGCGGGAGGCCAGGTCGGTGATGGGGACGGACGTTCCGGTGGGGAGGGTGCGCGAGGTGCCGTCGAAGCGGACGGTCACCGTGCCGTTGCCCAGCACGGACGCCGTGCCGTCGGCGAGGTCGAGGACGAGCGCGGTGTGCTCGTCCACCCCGATCACGTGCGCCCCCTCGGGAAGCGCGCACTCCAGCAGCCGCAGCCGCCGCTCGCCCAGGTAGCAGAACCGGGTGGAGTGCGTGCCGCCCTCGGCGTTGTCGTAGTGCGGGATCACCGCCGCGCGCAGCCCGGTGAGCCGCTCCAGCAGGTTCGTCCCGGCCGCCCACGACGGGTCGGCTCCGCTCTTGTAGATCTCGTAGACCGGCACCGTCGAGGTGCCCAGCGTGAGGGCCGCGGCGCTCGCGAACGTGACCGTGCCCCCGCCCGCCACCACGGTCGCGGCGGCGTCGTCGAACCCGGCCCCCGCCCACACCCGCAGCGCGTAGGTCGGGCTGCCCGGCCCGGCGAAGACCCACCGCGCCCCGCGCACCGCCGCCAGCGCCCGGTCCAGCTCCGCCCCGTCGAGCCGCTCGCGCCAGCGCAGCGCCGCCACCTCGCGCCCGACGTTGCGGCCGAAGTACGCGATCGCCTTCTCGGTGATGTCGTCGGCGTTCTCCTGGAAGCCGTAGGGGGTGTCCAGCAGCAGCGCCGGACCCTCGCCCGCCGCGCGCAGGGTGGCGCGGTGCACCTCGACCATGGTCGGCGCGGTCTCGCCCGAACCCATGATCACCAATCGGCCGGGTCGCGTCGTCACGCCAGACCTCCGATCAGCGCGGCTACCCGGTTCGGGTGCTGGGCGTGCAGGTCGTGGTCGGCGCCGGGGAATTCGTGCACCGCGACGTGCCGCAGCGCCGCGGCGGCCTCGTCGAGCAGCGCGCGGCTGCCGGGCGGGCCGGGCAGCGCCGCGAGCAGCAGCGCCGGGCAGTCGACGAGCGGGTAGAGCTCGCGCGGGCGGTGGTCGAGCAGGCTCGCCACGATCGCCCGGTGGCGCCCGCGCTCCAGCCACGGGGTGACCGTGCCGTCGGGGTGCTCGCGCAGGTTGGCGGCCGTGGCGTCGACCGCCGACGCCGACCAGTCCGGGTGCATCGCGCCGAGTCGGGCGCGCAGGGCAGCGGCGGTGAGACCGGCGAACGCGGGTGGCGCGAGCACCCCCCACGCCGCCTCGATCGTCGGCCAGCGGTCGGCGAGATGCAGCCAGCCCCCGTCGACGAGCACCAGGCCGTGCACGAGATCGGGCCGGTCGGCGGCGAACTGGAGCACCACGTTGCCGCCCCACGACTGCCCCGCGACGACCGGCCGCGACCAGCCCAGCGACGCGCAGACACCGGCGAGGTCGGCGGCCGCGGTGCGCGTGGCACCCGCGCCGTCCTGCGGATCGGGCACCGCGGCCGACGTCGCGTGCCCGCGCAGGTCCACCGCGACGACCGGGTGCCCCTCGCCCGCCAGCCGCGCGCCCACCTCGTCCCACAGCCGGGCGTTGGACGACAGCCCGTGCACGAGCAGAACCGGCCGCCCGTCACCTCCCGGCCACGAACGCGCGCCCAGCGCCACGTCCCCGGCGACGACCTCGACCACCCGCGGTTCACCCACGGGACGCCAGCGTATCCGGTGGCCGCGGGCCGCTGCGCGCGTCCGACGTCCTACGGACTGTCGTCCGACTCGCGCTGCACACCGGTCGCCGCCGTCGAGACGTTGCCGCTCGCAAACGATGCCCTCGGAACCTTCGTCGGAACGGCTCGCGATCATGCGACGTTGCCGCTCGCCCCGCGAAGTACGCCGGGACCAAGAGAGGACCAACGTGCGGAACCTCCGTCCATGTGCGCTCATCGTCGCCATCGCCACCAGCATGCTGATTTCCGTGCCTACGGCCTTCGCGGCGCAGCCCATCCCCATCACTCAGCAGGCACAAGTAGTGACGATGCTGACGAACTCAGCCGGTGGCGACGTACCGTTACGGCGCGGCACACCACGTGGATTCGGCCACGAGAAGATCGTCCAGAAACACGGGATAACGAACATCGCTGTCGTCCGAGCTGTAGTCCGGGCGCCGCAGGTCACCCGAAATGAACCACGCGGTTCAGGGACGTGGGTACACGAGAAGGAAGCCATCCTGGTAGGCCTCGGCGGAGTGAAGGACCGCGTTCCCGTTCGCGTGGTGATCAACTACCATGGCTGGCAAGGACCTGGGCCCCAGGGCGTGGTGACTGCGTACTGCGTTGGATACCCCACGCTGCCCGGAGTGGGTCAATCGGGCGTTCGCTGTCGACTAGCCGGAATCGAGGCGCTATGACGATCTTCATGGGGCTCGACGCCGAGTGGGCGTTCGCGATCCGGCGGACCTTCACCGAAGTTGCGGACCGTTCGACCGGCGACCCGCGCGTCGTCGACACCCGCATCTGCGACGATCTCGCGCTGCTCGTCCGCTATGTCATCCGCGGCGCGCCGCTGGCCGTCCGGTACCGGCTCGACGTCGACCCGGGCGTCGGCGGCCGGCCCATCGACGCCGACCGGCTCGCGTCGCACCTCTTCCATGATCTGCACGCGAGCGACCCACCGTCGTTCACCGACGCGGATGGCTACCACTGGTGGGGCGACGAGCCCCCGCACGGCTGGGCGTCGCTGCAGCGGTACTTCCGGAGCGCCTGATCCGAACCCGCTCGCCCCGCCTGGGAGGATCGCGCCATGAGCAGCCTGCCGCGGATCCTCTCCGGCATCCAGCCGACCGCCGACTCGTTCCACCTCGGCAACTACCTCGGCGCGATCCGCCAGTGGGTGGCGCTGCAGGACGACCACGAGGCGTTCTGCTTCATCCCGGACCTGCACGCGATCACCGTCGAGCACGACCCCGCGGTGCTGCGCGACCGCACCCGCCGGGCCGTCGCGCAGCTGCTGGCCCTGGGCCTGGACCGGTGCACGATCTTCGTGCAGTCCCACGTGCCCGAGCACGCGCAGCTCGCGTGGGTGCTGGGCTGCATGACCGGGTTCGGCGAGGCCGGCCGGATGACGCAGTTCAAGGACAAGGCGCAGAAGCAGGGGACGGACCGGGCGACGGTCGGCCTGTTCACCTACCCGATCCTGCAGGCCGCGGACATCCTGCTCTACCAGGCCCACCGGGTGCCCGTCGGCGAGGACCAGCGCCAGCACCTGGAGCTCACCCGCGACCTCGCGCAGCGCTTCAACACCCGCTACGGCGCCACGTTCGTCGTCCCGGAGGCCTACATCCCGCGGGGCGCGGCGAAGATCACCGACCTGCAGGACCCGACGTCGAAGATGAGCAAGTCGGCGTCCACCCCGGCCGGGATCATCGACCTGCTCGACGACCCCAAGGTCTCGGCGAAGAAGATCCGCTCGGCGGTCACCGACACCGAGCGCGAGATCCGCTTCGACCCCGCCGCCAAGCCCGGCATCTCCAACCTGCTGACGATCTACGCCGCGCTCACCGGAAGGTCGGTCGCCGACCTGGAGGCCGAGTACGCCGGCCGGGGCTACGGCGACCTGAAGAAGGACCTCGCGGAGGTGGTCGGCGACTTCGTCGCCCCGCTGCGGGCGACGGTGCAGGGCTACCTCGACGATCCGGCCGAGCTGGACCGGGTACTCCGCCACGGTGCCACCCGTGCGGGTGAGGTCGCCGGTTCGACGCTGGCGGCCGTGCACGAGAGGATCGGGTTCCTGCCGCCTATCTGAGGAGGGCGCCGTGGCCGCGCCGGAGAAGCCGTCGAAGATGGCGCAGCTGCGCGCGCGGTACGAGTGGCTCGACCACCTCGCCCGCGCAGGCGCCCGCTACACCGAGCGGCACGGCGACCACTACGCCGCGGCGATCACGTTCTTCAGCGTGCTGTCGCTGGTGCCGCTGCTGATGGTCGGGTTCGCCGTTGCGGGGTACGTGCTGTTCTTCAACCCCGAGCTGCTGGCGGCCCTGCAGGAGCAGATCACGAAGAACGTCCCGGAAGGGATCGCCGGCACGCTCAACCCCGCCATCGAGGAGGCCGTCTCCCAGCGCAACGCCGTGCTCAGCTTCGGGCTGCTCGGCGCGCTCTACTCCGGCATCGGCTGGATGGGCAACCTGCGCGAGGCCCTCTCGGAGCAGTGGGCGCAACCGCCGGAGGCCCCACCGCTGGTCAAGAAGCTGCTGCTGGACCTGCTCGCACTGGCCGGGCTCGGACTCGCGATGATCGGCTCGTTCGGCATCACCGGCATCGCGTCCGGGTTCGCGCGGGTCGTGCTCGAGTTCGTCGGCCTCGACGAGCAGGTGTGGGCCAGGGTCCTGCTGCGTCTGCTCGGCGTGCTGCTCGGGCTGCTCGCCAACTTCCTGATCTTCCTGTGGGTGATCGCGCGGCTGCCCCGGCGGCACGTCACGCTGCGCAGCGCGGCCAAGGCGGCCGTGTTCGGCGCCGTCGGGTTCGAGGTGCTCAAGCAGGTCATGACGTTCTACCTCGGCTCGGTGACGAACTCGCCCAGCGGCGCCGCGTTCGGCGGGATCATCGGGCTGTTCGTGTTCGCGTTCTTCGTCTCCCGGTTCATCCTGTTCGTCACCGCGTGGGCGGCGACCGCGCGGGAGAACGAGGACACCGAGGACGTGCCGGTGCCGGCCCCCGCCGTCATCCGGCCGGAGCTGGTGGTCCGCTCCGGGCCGACCGTCCCGGCGGCCGCCGGGCTGGTCGGCGCCGGCGTCGTCACGGGCGTGCTGACACTGCTCGGCGTGCGGATGCTGGGTGGCCGCCGCCGCTGACCGCGAGTCCGCGTTCCCGACACGGCGAGTCCGCGTTCCCGACACGGCGAACGGACCCGCGGCCGCCCGCTCAGCCCATGATCACCGTTCGGGGACCTCCGACCGCTCCCGCTGCCGTCGCCCGTCCCGAACCGGGGATCAAGCGCGGGCGGACGGTTCAGCGACGGCGCGCGCGCCGGAGCAGCAGCAGGCCCCCCGCCCCCGCACAGGCGGCCGCCGCGAGCGCGAACGGGGCAACCGGCCGGGGGACGAGCGTCGCCGGAACCGCACCGGGCCCGACAGCAGGCGAGACTGGCGCCGCCGGGGTGGCGTCGACGAGCGTGCCGAGCGGCACGGAATCCCCGGGCGTCGCGAACCCGGCGTCGAGCAACGTCGCGGCCTGGCGCCACATCGGCACCGGCGCCTGCTCCCCGCGCACGAGTGCGACCACGAGCCGCCGCCCGTCGCGCTGCGCTGCCCCGACGAAGGCGTGCCGCGCGGCGTCGGTGAATCCGGTCTTGCCGCCCAGGGCGCCGGGGTAGCGCGCCACGAGCTTGTCGGAGTTGGTGAGCGTGAAGCCCGGCTGCTCACCGTGGCCGGGGAACGGCACCGACCGCGTGGCCGTGACCTCGGCGAACAGCGGATCCCGCAGCGCCACCCGGAACAGCACGGCCAGGTCGTAGGCCGACGACGCCATGCCCGGGCCGTCCAGCCCCGACGGGGTCGCGGCGCGCGTGTCGAGCGCGCCGTACCGGCGGGCGGTGGCGTCCATCGCCGCGGTGAAGGCTTGCGGCCCGCCGAGCGAGCGGGCCAGTGCATGGGCCGCGTCGTTGCCCGAGTTGAGCAGCAACCCGGCCAGCAACTGGCGGACGGTGTAGCGCCCGCCGGGCCCGATGCCGGCGCGGCTGCCGTCGATGCCCGCGTCCGCCACGGTGCCTTCGACGACCGTGTCCGGGTCGAGCCGGTCGAGCGCCACGAGCGCGGTGAGCACCTTGAGTGTCGACGCCGGCCGGTGGCGCGCGTGTGGGGCCCGCGACGCGAGGACGGCGCCGGTGTCGAGGTCGGCGACCAGCCACGCTGCGGCGGTGATCCCGGGCGGGACGGCGAACCCCGGTGCGAGGACGTCCCCGCAGGCCGCCATCTGCGGGCCCCCGACAGGCGCCGCGGGCCAGGGCAGCGGGGCGGGTGCGGCGGCCAGTTCCTCGTCGGCCGCGGGTGGGGGCGGTACCTGGGCACCGGGACAGCCGACGGGCGGCGCAACGACGTCCGGCGCGGCGACGCGCGGGTAGAGCGCCGATGTGACGGTCACGAGCGCGGGCGCCGGCCCCGCCGCCGCAGGCGACCCGATCACCAGCAGCAGTACCAGAGCGAGCGCGCCCACCACCGCCGCGCCGGCCGGGCGGGACACCGCCGCGGGGGACGGCGCCCGGTCGTTCACCACCTGCCGAGTGTCGCACCCCCGGCGGACGCGCCGCCTCGCGCTGCCGTCGCTCCCGACACGCGCTGCGCAGCCCCCGACACGCGGACGCCGGGTGCCGGCACGCAAGATCACCGGCCGGGGACGGTCGGCCGCGACGAGCACGGCGGCACGTCCCCGGCCGCCGATCATAGGACGGCGGGAGCTCGCCGCGGTCCGTCGCGGCTCGACCCCGGTTCGGGGGCGAGCGCGCGCGGTGACGGCGCCGTCACCAGCCGCAATCGACGATTCGGTCACGCCCGCGATCAGGCCGTGTGGCGGCGACCCGGCCGGGTTAGGTTCCCTGGCGACCGCGCCCGTCCGGGGGCCGGCGGGACCGGAGGGGCGTCGTCGTGCAGATCAGGCAGCCGCGGGGCAGGCAGGCGCGGATCAGGTCGGCGGGAATCGGGCTGGCACGGATCGGGCAGGCACGGACCAGGCGGGGCATCGCCCTGGCAGCGATCGTGCTCGCCGGCGCCGCGCTGGTGAGCTGCGCACGCGATACCGGTGCCGCGCCCGGCGGCGCCGCGGGTGGCACCACCGAGTGCACGCGCAACGCCCCGCCGGCCGCCGCGGGCGGCGGCGCGGCGACCCGGACGGTCCCCAACGCGGACGCGAGCGGGCTGAAGGTCGGCCTGGCCTATGACATCGGCGGCCGCGGTGACCAGTCGTTCAACGACTCCGCCGCTGCGGGCCTGGAGCGGGCGATCGCCGAGCTGGGCCTGCCGCAGGCCAACACCCGCGAGCTCGCCGCCGCACCCAACGAGAGCGAGGACGCCGCGGCCACCCGCCTGCGCCAGCTCGTCGCCGACGGTTTCGACCCGATCATCGCGGTCGGCTTCAAGTACGCCACCGCCGTGCAGACCGTCGCGGCCGAGAACCCGAATGTGCGGTTCGGCATCGTCGACGACTCCACGGTGGAGCTGCCCAACGTCACGCCGCTGGTGTTCGCCGAGGAGCAGGGCTCGTTCCTCGTCGGCGCGGCGGCCGCGCTCAAGACGCAGACGTGCAAGATCGGCTTCGTCGGAGGCGTGGAGACGCCGCTGATCGAGAAGTTCGAGGCCGGCTACGTCGCGGGCGCGAAGGCCGTGGCGCCGAACATCGAGGTGGACGTCAAGTACCTGACCCCGGCGGGCGACTTCACCGGCTTCAACGACCCGGCCAAGGCCACCGTCGTCGCGCGCGGCCAGCTCGACGCCGGCGCGGACGTGATCTACCACGCCTCCGGGGCGTCCGGGCAGGGCGTGTTCGAGGCCGTCAACACCGCGCAGAAGCAGGCCATCGGCGTCGACTCCGACCAGTACAACACCGTCGCCGCCCCGGTGAACCAGGTGATCATCACCTCGATGCTCAAGCGGGTGGACACGGCCGTGTTCAGCTACGTCAACGCCGTGGCCGCAGGCGACACCTCCACGCTGCCGCCGGCGTTCGACCTCAGCGTGGACGGCGTCGGCTACGCCACCAGCGGCGGCAAGGTCGACGACATCGTCCCCCAGCTCGACGCCTACCGGTCCGCCATCGTCGGCGGCGGGATCACGGTGCCGACGACCTCGTGACCGGAGGCACCGAGCACGGGGCCGGGTACGCCGTCGAGCTGGCGGGCATCACCAAGCGCTTCCCGGGGGTCGTCGCCAACGACGGCGTCGACCTCCGGGTGCGCCGCGGCGAGGTGCACGCCCTGTGCGGCGAGAACGGCGCCGGCAAGTCGACGTTGATGAAGATCCTCTACGGGATGCAGCAGCCGGACGAGGGCACGATCGACGTCAACGGCTCGACCGTCCGGTTCCGCACGCCCGCCGACGCGATCCGCACCGGGATCGGCATGGTCCACCAGCACTTCATGCTGGCCGACAACTTCACGGTGCTGGAGAACGTCCTGCTCGGCGCCGAGGCCGCACACGGGATCGGGGCGAAGGCCCGGACACGGGTGGCCGAGCTGGCGCGCACGGTCGGGCTGCGCGCCGCACCCGACACCCCGCTGGAAGACCTCGGCGTGGCCGACCGCCAGCGCGTCGAGATCCTCAAGGTGCTCTACCGGGGCGCGCGCACCGTCATCCTCGACGAGCCCACGGCGGTGCTGGTGCCGCAGGAGGTCGACGAGCTGTTCGCGACGCTGCGCCGGATGCGGGCCGACGGCTACACGTTCGTCTTCATCTCCCACAAGCTCGACGAGGTGCGCGCGATCGCCGACACGATCACCGTGATCCGCCGCGGGCGCACCGTCGGCACCGCCGACCCGCACACGGTGAGCACGCGCCGGCTCGCGGAGATGATGGTCGGCAGCGAACTGCCCGACCCGGGTACGCGCGAGTCCACCGTCACCGACCGGGAGGTGCTGCGCGTCGAGGACCTGGAGCTGGCCGGGAGCGCCGGCGGGCGGGCGCTGCTGGCCGGGATCGACCTCGTCGTGCGCGCCGGCGAGGTGCTCGGCATCGCGGGCGTGGAGGGCAACGGCCAGACCGAGCTCGTCGAGGCGATCATGGGCATGCGCCGGGCGGCGACGGGGCGGGTGCTGCTCGGCGGGCGCGACCTGTCCCGGGCGCACACCCTGGCGCGTCGCGAGGCGGGCATCGGCTACATCCCCGAGGACCGCTCCCGCCCCGGCCTGCTCGCCCCCCAGCCGCTGTGGGCCAACCGGATGCTCGGCCACCAGAGCCGTCCGCCGGTGTCCCGGGGCGGGCCGTTCGGCCTGCTCGACCTCCCCGCCACCCGCCGCGACACCGAGCGCATCGTCGCCGAGTTCGACGTCCGCACGCCCGGTGTCGACGTCGCCGCAGCGGCCCTGTCCGGGGGCAACCAGCAGAAACTGGTGATCGGCCGGGAACTGTCCGGCGACCCGGTGCTGCTGGTCGCGGCGCACCCCACGCGCGGCGTGGACGTCGGCGCGCAGGCCGCGATCTGGCAGGAGATCCGCCGGGTCCGCGCGCGCGGGCTCGCGGTGCTGCTGGTCAGCGCCGACCTCGACGAGCTGATCGGGTTGTCGGACACGATCCGGGTGATGTTCGACGGCCGCCTGGTCGCCGAAGCCGATCCCGCGACCGTCACCCCGGAGGAACTGGGCGCGGCCATGACCGGAGCGGGCGGGGGCACGCCGTGAACCGGCTGCGCACCGTCGCGCTGCCCCCCGCCCTGGCTCTGCTGTTCGCCGCGGCGCTGTGCGGGGTGGTACTGCTGGTCAGCGGCGACTCGCCCGCTACGGCGCTGACCGCGATGGTCACGCAGATCGGGGCCGGGACGACGGCGGTCGACGTCGTCAACAGCGGCGCGATCTACTACCTGGCCGCGCTCGCGGTGGCGATCGGCTTCCAGATGAAGCTGTTCAACATCGGCGTCGAGGGCCAGTTCCGGCTCGCGGCGTGCGTGGCCGCGATCGTCGGCGGCGCCGTCGCCGCGCCGCCGGTGCTGCACACCCTGCTGATCATCGTCACCGGCATGGTCGTCGGCGCCGCGTGGGCCGGGATCCCGGCGTTGCTCAGGGCGTACCGCGGGGTCAGCGAGGTCATCTCGACGATCATGCTCAACTTCGTCGCGACCGGGCTCATCGCCTACCTGATCAGCACCGACTCCTTCGGCGTGCTGCGCGGCAACAACATCTCCACCCAGCCGATCGAGCCCACCGGACGCTTCCCCGGCCTCGACCTCGGCGCCTCCGGCACGGTCTTCGGGATGGTCCTGGTGGCCGCGCTGCTCGGCACCGGCTACTGGTTGCTGCTGGGCCGCACGCGGTTCGGCTTCGAGCTGACGGCGTCGGGCGAGTCGCCCACCGCCGCCGCCGCGGGCGGGGTGGACGAGCGGCGCATGATCGTCATCGCGCTGCTGCTCTCCGGCGCCGTGGCCGGGCTGGTCGGGTTACCCGAGGTGCTCGGCCGCGACCTGGCCTACACCCTCGTCTCGCCCCAGGGCTACGGCTTCACCGGCATCGCCGTCGCGCTGCTGGGGCGCAACCACCCGCTGGGGATGGCGCTGGCGGCGCTGCTGTGGGCGTTCCTCGACAAGTCGGCGCTCGCGCTGGACAACGTCGGCGTGCCACGCGAGATCGTGCTGATCATGCAGGGGTCGGTGGTGCTGTCCGTGGTCGTCGCCTACGAGATCATGCGGCGCTACGAGCTCGCCGCCGAGCAGCGCCGGGTGGCCGCACAACTCGCCGCCCCCCCGACACCGTCCCCCTCGCAGGTGCCGTCATGACCCCCCCACTCGCGACCGCAAGAACCGCACTTAGTGACCTAAGTGCTGTCGAGAGGGGTCGTTCGACGGCACCTAGGTCACTAAGTGCTGTCACGGGGAGGGCGACGACGTGACGGCAGTGGACGCCCGGGGCGCGGTCGGGCGGGGACTGCCGCGGTGGGCGTGGTCGGCGATCGTGGTGGCCGCGGGCGTCGCCATCCTGACGATCACCGCGACGCTCACCGGCCAGTTCCAGCTCACCTCCGGCGGCACCGCGCAGGCCGCTGTCCTGCTCATGCTGCCGATCCTGCTCGCCGCCCTGGGCGGGCTCTGGGCCGAGCGCGCCGGAGTGATCAACATCGGCCTCGAGGGCATGATGATCCTCGGCACGTGGGGCGCGGCGTGGGCCGGATACCAGTGGGGGCCCTGGGCCGCGCTGGTCGGCGGGATCGTGATGGGCGGGCTGGGCGGGCTGCTGCACGCCGTCGCGACCGTCACGTTCAACGTCAACCACATCGTGTCCGGCGTCGCCGTCACGCTGCTCGGTCTGGGTGTCACGAAGTACCTGGCGACGCTGCTGTTCGAGCCGGTGTCGCGCAACCCGCGCCAGTCACCGCGGGTCGAGGGCTTCGAGACGTTCTCGATCGAGCCGGTCGCGGGCTGGCTCGCCGCGCTGCAGGCCCAGCAACGGGTGGGCCTGTCCGACGTCGCGGGTCTGCTGTCCGGGTTGCTCTCCGGGCTCACGCCGCTGGTGGTCATCGCCTTCGCCCTGGTCCCGGTGAGCTACCTGCTGCTGTGGCACACACGGTTCGGGCTGCGACTGCGCTCGTGCGGCGAGAACCCCGTCGCCGCCGAGACGCTCGGGGTGAACGTCCTGATGTACAAGTACGTCGGGGTGGTGGCCTCCGGGGTGCTGGCCGGGCTCGGCGGGGCCGCGCTCGTGCTCAACCCCGGCCAGCTCGGCTACCTGGAGGGCCAGACCGGGGGGCGCGGCTACATCGGGCTCGCCGCGATGATCTTCGGCAACTGGCGGCCGGTCGGGCTGCTCGCCGGCTCGGCCCTCTTCGGCTACGTGGACGGGCTCCAGCTGCGGGCGGGCGGCGAGGCCGTGCACGCGCTGCTCTACGCCGGGACGTTGCTGGCCGTCGCGGTGGCGCTGTGGTGGGTGGCGCGGCGCAACTGGCGGGGCGCAGCGGTGGCGCTGGGTTCCGGCCTCGCCGTCTACGCGGTGTACGCGTCGATCGACACGGTGCCGCGCGAGTTCGCCTCGTACGCCCCGCAGCTCGTCACGCTGGTCGTGCTCGCGGTGGCCTCACAACGGCTGCGGCCACCCGCGGCCGTCGGCGTGGAGTACCGGCGGGGTGAGGGTGACTGAGCGGAGCTTGCGGGGGGAGTGCGAACATCGTGACCGAGCCGAGAGTGACCGAGCCGGGAGTGACGGACTGGGACGGCTTGCGGGCCGCCGCCGTCGTCGCCGCGGCGGCGGCGTACGCCCCGTACTCGGGTCTGCACGTCGGGGCCGCGGCGGTGTGCGACGACGGCCGGGTCGTCACCGGGTGCAACGTGGAGAACGCCTCCTACGGTCTCGGCCTGTGCGCCGAGTGCACCCTCGCGGGCCAGCTGCGGCTCACCGGCGGGGGGCGGCTCGTGGCGGTGGCGTGCCGGTCGGCGGCCGGCGAGCTGCTCATGCCGTGCGGGCGGTGTCGCCAGGTGCTGTACGAGCTGGGCGGACCCGACTGCCTCGTCGATTCCCCCCGTGGCCCGGTGACCCTGCGCGACGTCCTGCCCGACGCCTTCGGCTCCGCGGATCTCCCATGACCACCCCGGGTGGGACGGCGAAGATCACCGTCTCGGGACGCGGGACTGGGCCACGCGCGGCTGCTGGTCCCCGAACGACGATCATGGGCGGGGCGAGGCCGGGGGCGCGGCGGTGATCACGGTGCCGGCGCGGGTGACCGTCCCTCCGGCGGTGATCATCGTTTGGGGACGCGGAACCGTGCCCCACCCGGCCTCCCGTCCCCGAACGACGATCATGGAACGGCTGCCCGGGCCGCCGCGGCACCCACGGGCCGGTCGACCGTGAACGCCGTCGACGTGATCGTCGCCAAGCGGGACGGGGCACAGCTGACCGACGGGCAGATCGACTGGGTCGTCGCCGCCTACACCCGCGGCGAGGTCGCGGACGAGCAGATGGCGGCGCTGGCGATGGCGATCCTGCTCAACGGGATGTCGCCGGCGGAGACCGCGCGGTGGACCGCGGCCATGATCGCGTCCGGGGAGCGGCTCGCGCTGCCCGACGTCGGCCGCCCCCTGGTGGACAAGCACTCCACCGGCGGCGTCGGCGACATGATCACGCTTCCGCTGGCGCCGCTCGTGGCCGCGTGCGGGGCGGCGGTACCCCAGTTGTCCGGCCGCGGCCTCGGGCACACCGGCGGCACGCTCGACAAGCTGGAGTCGATCCCCGGCTGGCGGGCCGACCTCTCCGTCGACGAGATCGTCGCGCCGCTCGCCGACGTCGGCGCCGTGATCTGTGCGACCACCCCGACCCTCGCCCCCGCCGACCGCAAGCTCTACGCGCTGCGCGACGTCACCGGCACCGTCGAGTCGATCCCGCTGATCGCCAGCTCGATCATGAGCAAGAAGATCGCGGAGGGGACGGGCGGGCTGGTGCTCGACGTGAAGGTCGGGTCCGGCGCGTTCATGAAGACGGTGCCGCGCGCCCGCGAGCTGGCCGCGGCGATGGTGGAGATCGGGGCCGCCCACGGGCTCGCGTGCACCGCCCTGCTGACCGACATGTCCGTACCGCTCGGCTACGCGGTGGGCAACGCGCTCGAGGTGGCGGAGTCCGTGGATGTGCTGCGCGGCGGCGGCCCGGCAGACGTCGTCGAGCTCACGGTGACGCTGGCCCGCGAGATGCTCGCCCTGGCCGGGCTCGACGTCGATCCGGCCGGGGTCCTGGCGAGCGGCGCAGCGTACCCGGTGTGGGAGCAGATGATCGCCGCGCAGGGTGGGGACCCGGCGGCGCCGCTGCCGCGCGCACGCCACGTCGAGGAGGTGCGCGCCGACCGGTCCGGCACCCTCACCCGCTGCGACGCCCTCGCCGTCGGGACGGCCGCGTGGCGGCTCGGCGCCGGCCGGGCCCGCAAGGAGCACGCCGTGCAGGCCGGCGCCGGCGTGCTGCTGCGGGCACGGCCCGGCGACCCCGTCCGGGCCGGGGACGTGCTGGCCGAGCTGCACACCGACACCCCGCGCGCCGTCGCGGGTGCGCGGGCCGCGCTCGTCGGGGCGTGGGAGGTTGCGGACGCCCCGGCATCCGCTGCAGCGCTCGTGCTCGACCGCCACGGCTGATCAGGCCGGACCGAGCAGCGCCCCGCTCGCCGTGCCGAGAACGCGGACTCGCCGTGCCGAGAACGCGGACTCGCCGTGCCGAGAACGCGGACTCGCGGGGGTCAGGCGTCCACGTCCGGGTCGTCGCCGTGACCGTGGCCGTTGCTGGTGTGCGCCGAGCTCTTGGCCCGGGGGGTGCGGCGGGCGGTGGCCCGGGGCGGGGCGGGCGCCGACGGCAACGCAGGCCCGCGGCCCATCATCAGCTCGGCGAAGGTGGCCATGGCCTCGTCGAGCTGCCCGGCGCCGCGGCGCTCGGACTCCTCGTTGGCGGTGGTGACGAGCGCGCGCAGCGAGTCCGTGTCCGGTCGCGCCACCAAAGCGCCCTCCAGCGCGTCGAGCCGGGCGGCCAGCGCCTCCAGCCGGGCGACCAGCCCGTCGAGCTGCGGGGTGGGGTCGACGGTGGGTCGGGCGGCGATGTCCTCCAGCCGCCGGTGCAGGCCGACCGTGGAGTCGCCGAGCAGGTTGCGCAGGCCGTCACCGGTCTCGTCGAAGGACTTCACGGCGCCGGCGAGCTGCTCACGCACCATCCGCTCGACGCCGTCGATCTTCTCCTTCACCGGCCCGCCGACGGTCGCCGGCATCGCGTCCAGGCGCATCTCATGCCGGTCGAGGCGGCCGTCGAGCTCGTCGAGGCGCTTGTGCAGCCCGCCGAGGCGGTCGTCGAGCCCGTCCATCCGGCCCGACACGCCCTCCAGCCGCCCGGCCATCCCGTCGAGCCGCCCGTCGAGCGCGGCGATGGGGCGGCCCAGCTTGTCGGGCAGCGCCTCCAGCGTGCGGGTCAGCGCCGCGAGCGCGCCGTCCTGGGCGTCGAGCTTGGCGACGGCCTCGTCGAGGCGCTCGGCGAGGACGCCGACCTCGGTGCGGTCGGGCAGCTCGGTGAGCCGCTTGCGGACCGTGCCGAGCGCGTCGAGCCCGGCGAGCCGGGCGTGGATCTCGTCGAGGGAGTCGAAGATCTGCTGCTGCTCGCTGTCGCGCAGCTCGGCGGCGCGCACGAGCATGCCGCGCATCCGATCGAACGACAGGGTCTGGTCATTCATCGCGGGGAGCTTCCTGTCGGGGGCGGGGGAGGGCAAGGGGCGGGGTGCGGGGAGGGGCTCAGGGTAGCGGCGGCGACGGCGGCACCGACTCGGCGTCGGGCACTAACCTGGCGGCGTGCCCGTTCCCCTCGATGTCGCAACGATCCGCGACGCGCCCAAGGTGCTGCTGCACGACCACCTCGACGGCGGCCTGCGCCCGGCCACGGTGCTGGAGCTGGCCGACGCGGCCGGTTACGGCCCGCTGCCCGCCACGGACACCGACGCGCTGGCGGCATGGTTCCTCGGGGCCGCGCACTCCGGGTCGTTGGAGCGCTACCTGGAGACGTTCGCGCACACCGTCGCGGTGATGCAGACCCCCGAGGCGCTGCACCGGGTGGCGGCCGAGTGCGCCGAGGACCTGGCCGCCGACGGCGTGGTCTACGCGGAGGTCCGGTTCGCCCCGGAGCTGCACGTCGAGCAGGGGCTGCACCCCGACGCCGTGGTGGAGGCGGTGCTCGACGGGTTCCGGGCCGGGAGCGCGCGGGCCGCCGCACACGGCCGGAAGGTGCGCATCGGCTGCCTGCTCACCGCGATGCGCCACGCCGCCCGCTCCCGCGAGATCGCCGAGCTCGCGGTGCGCTACCGCGATACCGGCGTCGTCGGCTTCGACATCGCCGGTGCCGAGGCGGGCTTCCCGCCCACCCGCCACCTCGACGCCTTCGACTACGTGCGCCAGCAGAACGCCCACCTCACCATCCACGCGGGCGAGGCGTTCGGGCTGCCGTCGATCTGGGAGGCGCTGCAGTGGTGCGGCGCGGACCGGCTGGGCCACGGCGTGCGGATCGTCGACGACATCACGGTCACCGACGAGGGCAAGGCCGAGCTCGGCAGGCTGGCCGCGTACGTGCGTGACCGGCGCATCCCGCTGGAGATGTGCCCGACCTCCAACGTGCACACCGGGGTGGCGCCGTCGCTGGCCGAGCACCCGATCGGGCTGCTGGCGCGGCTGCGGTTCCGGGTCACGGTCAACACCGACAACCGGTTGATGTCCGGGGTGACGCTGTCGGACGAGTTCGTGGCGCTCGCGGGCATCTTCGGCTACGGCTGGGCCGACCTGCGGTGGTTCACCGTCAACGCGATGAAGTCGGCGTTCATCGGCTTCGACGAGCGGCTGGCGCTGATCAACGACGTGATCAAGCCGGGGTACGCAGCGCTCATGGCGTGACCGGGATACACCGTCGCGGCAACGGGTGCGTGCACGCGATCAACCACCACCCGCTCGTCGACGACGTCCGCGCCGCCGCGGCCCTGCTGGGCGCCCGGGTGGACGAGCTGCGCGAGCGCACGGGCGCGGAGAAGGTGCACGTCGTCGGGCACTCGCTGGGCGGGATCATCGCCCGCTACCACGTCCAGTGCCTCGGCGGGCACGACGCGGTCGGCACGGTGGCCACCCTCGGCAGCCCGCACGGCGGGTCGTCGATGGCCGGGTGGCTGCCCGGCTGCGTGGGCCGGCAGCTGCGCCCGGGGTCGGACCTGCTCGCCGAGCTGGCCGCGCCCGCCCCGCGATGCTCCACCCGCTTCCTCGTCGCGTGGAGCCACCTCGACCTCCTGATGGTGCCGCGCACCACCGCCCGGCTCGACCACCCGGATCTCGACGTCGAGCACCTCGAGCTGCGCGACGTCGGCCATGCCGCGCTGCCGTTCGACGGTCGCGTCGCGCACTGGGTCGCCGCCGGCCTGACCCGTCCGGCCCGGCCGCCACAGCGGGACGTGGCCGTCCCCGCCGCCTGACCCTCTCGGAGCCGCCGACTCCGGCGTCCGTCTCGGCGATTCGACCACTGGGCGAACGACACGGCCCGAGGGATTTGCACCCCCCGGGTGCGGCCCGCTACCTTCCCCCGCATCCGGGTCACGAACCCGTCACGACGGCACAGGACCAGACCCCGATCCGGTCCTGCCGGGCCCCCCGACCCTGCCGCCGCGACGCTCCCGGACCAGCCTGCGCCCCGAGCGTCGGCGCACGAGAAGGCTGCACAGTCTCTAACGCTGCACAGTCTCTAAGGCTGCACAGTCTGTCGAGAAGGGCAGGTCTTGGCGCACCACCGCTCCCCCAGCGGCGCCCGACCGGTACCCGGCTCACCTTCGCCGCGACGCGCGGCGGCCGAGCCGGGGGCACACCGGCTCCCGGCGCCACCGCACGCGTCCGTGCGGCACCGCGTGACGATGGTCGCGGTCGCCGCCGGCGCCGCCGTCGCCGGCGGGCAGACGGCGTTCACCGCGCTCGTCGACGACAGCCCCACGGCCGCGCTCGTCCCGGTGGCCACCCGCACGTCGGTCACCGAGGAGATCACGCCCGCCGCGCTGGGCGTGGGCGGCGACCGGCCGCCCGCCGACACGGTCGCGCTCGCGACGCTCGACCCCGGCTCGCAGGTCGACGTCGCGAACCTCGCCAAGGCCGTCGACATCGGCGCGCAGCTCGCGAAGCGGGCCTCGATCCTCGACGCCGCCCTCGCCGACGGCGCGGCCGTCGCGGTCGTCCGCGGCGACCTCGCCTTCGTCCAGCCCACCTTCGGCCGGTTGACCTCCGCCTTCGGCGCCCGCTGGGGCCGTCACCACGACGGCATCGACATCGCCAACCGCATCGGCACCCCCATCTACGCCGTCACCGACGCCACGGTCGAGGAGTCCGGCCCGGCGTCCGGGTTCGGGCTGTGGGTCAAGCTCCGGCACACCGACGGCACCCAGAGCATCTACGGCCACATCAACCGGTCGCTGGTCAAGGAGGGCCAGCGGGTCCGGGCCGGCGAGCAGATCGCCGAGCTGGGCAACCGCGGCTTCTCCACCGGCCCCCACCTGCACTTCGAGGTGTGGAACGCCGACGACTCCAAGCTCAACCCGATCACCTGGCTGCGCCAGCACGGCATCACGTTCTGACGCGCGTCGCGTCAGGTCAGCGGCGCCCGCGGCGGATCAGCGGCGGCCGCGGGCCAGCGCGCGCAGGTCGGCCACCAGCGGCCACGGCCGCTCCAGCCGCAGCACCCCGTCCGGCGCCGAGGCGTACTCGCGGTACTCCCCGTCCACCAGCTCGTACGCCGACGCCGTGAGCGCCTCGACACCCTTGTGCAGGTCCACCCGCAGGTAGAACGGGACCCCCGCCTCGGCGTAGTCGCCGTGCTTGACGATCATGTCCTGGCGGAAGTTGCCGGGCGAGGTGACCTCGACGAGCAGGAGGACCTGCGGGACGTGCAGGTAGAGCACGTCCAGCCCGCAACGGGCGACGACGACGTCCGGAAGCCGGATGTGGTGGGGCCACAGCCGCACGTTTCCCCCGGGGAATGCCTCCCACCGGTCCTGCGGCGCCGTCACGGTGAACAGCTGCGCGAGCTCACGAATCAGGCGATGGTGCGGCAGCGCCGACAGCGGGCTCACGACGAGTACGCCGTCGACGAGCTCCACGCGCGTCGGCATCTCGGGTAGCGCGAGGTAGTCGTCCTCGGTCCACGGTCCGGCGTGGGTGAGGACGGCGTCGAGCGAAGCTTCCAGCGACATCGCAGACCTCCCGCGGTCAGTGTCACACGTTCTCGGGTCACCCGGTCATGGACGGAATCCGAGCGACCACGGTTCCACCGGATCAGAGCTTCTGCAGCGGCACCCCGCCGATGAGCATGAGCCGCACGGTGCCCGCGCTGCCGAAGTCGATCGTCACCGTGGCCCGCGGCCCGACGCCGTCGGCCGCGACCACCGTGCCCAGGCCGTACTTGTCGTGGTTGACCCGGTCGCCGACCTCCAGGCTGATCGACGGCGCGAGCGTGCGTCCCGGCGCCCGCCAGTCGCCCCGGTCCGGCCCGGTACTGCGGCGGCCGAACCCGAACCGGCCGACGGGCGCGGACCGGTCGGGCGCCGAGCGTCGCCAGTCGACCAGCTCGGCGGGCACCTCGTCGAGGAACCGGGACGCCGGGTTGGCGCTGGGCTGGCCGAACGAGGAGCGCATCACGGCGCGCGACAGGTACACCCGCTCCCGGGCGCGGGTGATGCCGACGTAGGCCAGGCGCCGCTCCTCCGCGAGCTCCGCCGGGTCGGCCATCGCCCGCTGGTGCGGGAACACGCCGTCCTCCCAGCCGGTGAGGAACACGACCGGGAACTCCAGGCCCTTCGCGGTGTGCAGCGTCATCAGCGTGACCATGCCGGCCTCCGAGTCGGGTACGGAGTCGGCGTCGGCGACCAGCGCGACCCGCTCCAGGAACGCCGCGAGCGACCCCGGTTCGGGCGCGCCCTCGGCGACGTCGGAGAGATCGAGATCGGCCACGGCCGCGTCGCCGGCGAACTCCCGGGCCACCGTGACCAGTTCGGCGAGGTTCTCCCGCCGCGAGCCGTCCTGCGGGTCCTCGCTGGCCTCCAGCTCGGCCGCGTAGCCGGTGCGGGCGTAGACGGCCTCCAGCAGGTCCGCGGTGGGCTCACCCGCGTCCACGAGCTCGCGCAGGCCGTCCAGCAGCACGACGAACGCCGCGATGCACCGCTGCGAGCGGGTGACCAGGCCCGGGATGCGGTCCGGCTCCTCCGCGGCGATCCGCAGGCCGGCCGCGAACGAGATCCGCTCGCGGTCGGCGTACTGCGCCACCAGTTCCTCGGCGCGGTCGCCGATGCCACGGCGCGGGGTGTTGAGGATGCGTCGCAGGCTGACCGTGTCGTCGGGGTTGGACAGCACCCGCAGGTACGCCAGCGCGTCGCGCACCTCCTTGCGCTCGTAGAACCGCACCCCGCCGACGACCTTGTACGGCATCCCGACCCGCAGGAACACGTCCTCGAACACCCGCGACTGCGCGTTGGTGCGGTAGAAGACGGCGACGTCGCAGTTGCGCGCCTCACCGGCATCGCCGAGCCGGTCGATCTCGTGGGCGACGAACGCGGCCTCGTCGTGCTCGTTGTCGGCGACGTACCCGACGACCTTCCCGCCGTCGCCCTGGTCGGTCCACAGCCGCTTGTCCCGCCGCGCGGGGTTGCGCGCGATCACCGCGTTGGCCGCCGACAGGATCGTCTGGGTGGAGCGGTAGTTCTGTTCCAGCAGGATCGTGCGGGCTCCCGCGAAGTCCTGCTCGAAGTCGACGATGTTGCGGATGTCCGCGCCGCGGAAGGCGTAGATGGACTGGTCGGAGTCGCCCACCACGCACAGCTCGCCGCCCTGCCCCTCCCGCCCGGCCGCGCCCGGGACGGCAGCCGCCACCAGCTCGCGGACCAGCGTGTACTGCGCGTGGTTGGTGTCCTGGTACTCGTCGACGAGCACGTGGCGGAACCGCCGCCGGTAGTACTCCGCGACGGCGGGCAGTCGCTGCAGCAGCGCGACGGTCTCCATGATCAGGTCGTCGAAGTCGAACGCGTTGGCCGTGCGCAACCGGGCCTGGTAGATCGCGTAGACCTCGGCGACGCGGCGCTCATAGTCGTTGACGGCGGCGGCAGTGGCATCGTCGGGCGTCCGCAGCTCGTTCTTGAGGTTCGAGATCTGCGCGGCCAGCCCGCGGGCGGCGTAGCGCTTCGGGTCGAGCTCCAGGTCGCGCGCGACGAGCCCGACGAGGCGGCGGGTGTCGTCGGCGTCGTAGACGGAGAAGGCGCTGCGCACCCCGAGGTGGCGGGCCTCGCGGCGCAGCACCCGCACGCACATCGAGTGGAACGTGGACACCCACATGGCGTGCGCGCGCCGCCCCACCAGCGCGTCCACCCGCTCCTTCATCTCGCCCGCGGCCTTGTTGGTGAAGGTGATCGACATGATCTCGCCGGGGTGCACGTCGCGCTCGGCCAGCAGCCACGCGATGCGGTGGGTGAGCACGCGGGTCTTGCCCGACCCGGCGCCGGCCACGATGAGCAGCGGCGAGCCCGCGTGCACGACGGCCTCGACCTGCCGCGGGTTGAGGCCCTCCAGCAGGGCCGCGCCCCGCGCCGACCGGGGCTTGACGGGTAGCTCGAACAGCGCGCTCATCGTGGGAGCACACGCTACCTGCGCTCCCCGACCGTTCCGCCCCGACCGTTCCTGGAGCCGTCGCCGTGTGGCAGACTTCCCGGCGTGACGGCGCAGTGGCGATTTTTCTACGGGTACCGGATTCCGGTGCCCGTGGCCGCCTGAGCCCGACCAGCCACGAAGCGCCCCGGAGTCCGACGGACCCGGGGCGGACTTCTGTCGAGGAACGTCACGGGCCTGGCGGGCGGCGGGGCTCGAAGGAGGAGACCGTGACCGTGACCGCGCAGAACGAGGGCGGATCGGACCACCCCGGCGCCGACGTCCCCGCACCCGGCGAGATCGACGCCCTGCGCGTCGAGATCGACCAGCTCGACGCCGACATCCTGCGCCTGATCAAGCGCCGCAGCGAGGTGTCGCAGCGCATCGGCCGGGCCCGTATGGCCGCGGGCGGCCCGCGCATCGTCTACAACCGGGAGATGGCGGTGCTGGCCCGGTTCCGCGAGCTGGGCACCGAGGGCCGCGAGCTGGGCATGATCCTGCTCCGGCTGGGCCGCGGCCGCCTCGGCGGGCACTGAGCCGCGCGAACACCGGCCGCGCGGGCACCGGCCGCGGGGAACACCGAGCCGCGCGGGGGCAGCCCCCGCCCGCCCGACATGGCAGGCTGTGGCCATGAGCACGGTGATCGGAGTCGTCGCGTTCGTGGTCGCCCTGCTCGGGCTCCTCGTCGCGCTCGGCAACCTCGGCTACCTCGGCATGCTGGGCAACGCCGCGCGCAAGCGCGGCCTCTCCGGCGACCCGGTCGCCGGGTACGTCAAGGGTCGGTTGCCGGTCGCGGGCGGTGCGGCCGCCGCCGCTCTCGTGGGCCTGCTGCTCACCGCGGGCGGGGTCGTGCCCGACGTGCTGGGCCTGCTGCTCGGCGCCGGCGGCGGCATCGTGGCCAAGGGCTCGCTCGACGCCACCCGGGCGCGTTACCGCAGCTCGTGACCGGTACCCGCCGCCGCGCCCGGGTGCGCGACGACGTCGAGCGCGCCCTGGTCGTCACCGCCCATCCCGACGACGTCGACTTCGGCGCCGCCGGGACGGTCGCCGCGTGGACGGCCGCGGGCATCGAGGTCGCCTACTGCATCTGCACCTCCGGCGACGCGGGCGGCTTCGACGACACCCCGCGCGCCGAGATCGGGCCGCTGCGGGAGGCCGAGCAGCGGGCCGCGGCGGCCGAGCTGGGCGTCAAGGACGTCGTGTTCCTCGGGTACCCCGACGGCAGGCTCACCCCGAGCCTGGAGCTGCGCCGCGACATCAGCCGCCAGATCCGCCGGTTTCGGCCCGACCGCGTGCTCACCCAGTCCCCGGAGATCTGGTGGGAGCGGCTCGGCGCGTCGCACCCCGATCACCGGGCCACCGGCGAGGCCGCGCTCGCCGCGGTCTACCCGGACGCCCGCAACCCGTTCGCGCATCCCGAACTGCTCGCCGACGACGGCCTGGAGCCGTGGTCGGTGGGCGAGGTGTGGCTGATGGCCGCGCCGGAGGAGCGGATCGACCACGCCGTGGACATCACCGGCACGCTCGACCGCAAGCTCGCGGCGCTGCTGGCGCATGCGTCGCAGACCGCGCACATGGACGGGCTGGAGGACCGGATCCGGCAGTGGGCGGAGCGCTCGGCCCGGCGCCTCGGCCTGCCGGAGGGACGGTTGGCGGAGGCGTTCCAGGTCGTGTCGATCGGTTGAACGGTCGATTCGCAGCCACGAACGGCCGTAACGCCGAACGGGTGATGTGCGATGAACGGGCGAACAGCAATTGCTCCCGCCGGTGACGAGCAGGTAGACCCGAGGGAGACGATTCATCCTTCAGGAGGACGCTCCCCGTGGCCCCGACACCCCATCGCGTTCTGCGCCGTGCCGGGCACACCGGCGTGCGCATCCCCGCCCAGCGCGGGCAGGAGATCCCGGTGCAGGAGGGTCCGCAGGACGGTGACTCGCCGATCTCGGTCACGAGCCTGCTGCGCCGCGAGGGCATGCGCGTGCCGCACGCCGCGGACCGGCCGCTCCAGCCGCGGGCCCACCAGCTCCGGCCGGTCGCGGCGGGGTCGTGGCTCGACGGCGTGGCCGCGCGGCGGGCGGGCGTGGCGGCGGGTGCGCTGGTCGCGGCCGCGTCGGTGTTCGGCGCCGCGGTGCTGACCGACACGACCGGGCGCCCGGACGACCCGGTCCCGGCCACCCCGGGCGGCCCGGGGTCGACGGACGGTCGCGTCGGCACCCTGCCCGGGCTGGCCCTGCTCGGGCCGATCGTCCCCGGTTCGGACGTCGCGCTCGGCGGCCCGGTGGCCCTCGCGGCCTTCCAGACCCCCGGCGCCGCGCCCACCCCGTTCCTCGTGCCCGGCGGCCTCCCGGGCGGCTTCCCGGGTTCGCCGGACACCTCCGGCGGCGGCACCCTCCCGGGCGGCGACCCCGGCGCCGTCCCCGTCACGACGCCGGGTGGCCGCGGACCGGCGACGCAGGTGGTCGGCTCGGTCACCGCGCCGGTCACAGACCTCACCGACGGCGCCGCCAAGGTGCTCCCGCGGCCGCTCGGCGGCGTGGTCGAGGGCGCGGGCGATGTGGTCGACGACGCGGGTGGCGCGGTCGGCGGGGTCGTCGACGATGTTGCGGGCCCGCTCGCCGGGCCGGTCCGCAAGACCACGAAGCCCGTCACCGACACCGTGGAGAAGGTGGCCGCACCGGTCACCGGCCTGCTCGGCGGCGGGGACGACGACGATCACCAGGAGCGCAGCAGCAGCGACCACGACGACGACCGGGAGCCCGCCATGACCAAGGTCGGCGGCAACGGGAAGGGCGGCGGCCTGCTGGGTACGGTCGGCCGCACGGCCGCGGGGCTGCTGGGCGGCTGAGCCGGCCGGCCTGTGCGACGTTGCCCAGATCGACCCGGGCAACCCTCAGTCGGGCAGGGACGCGGCCACCGTCCGGCAGAAGTCGGCGGCCGCCGAGCTGGTCAACGCGGCGTCGACGAGCTGGTCGAGCCAGCGGGCGTAGCGGGCCACCGAGTCGGGATCGGTGTGCTCCAGCGCCCCGCCGACGGTCTCGATGACGACGAGATCGCGATCGTAGAGCTGGAAGCCGGTGGGCTCCATCGGGCACGGGACGTCGAACGGCAGCACGCCGAAGGTGTGCCCGGGCAGGGTGGCCAGCTCGGCGAGGTGCGTGAGCTGCCCGCGCATGGTGGTCGCGGTGGTCACCCCGAACCGCAGCCGCAGCGCGGCCTCCGTGACCACGTGCACGAACTCGCGGCCGGGTTCGTAGAGGATCGCCTGCCGGCGGATCTTCGCGGCGATCACGCTACCAAGTGTCTCCGGCGGGATGCCGTCCTCGGCCATCGTCGGGTCGCGCAGCGACTTCTCCCGCATGTAGGCCGCGGTCTGCAGATAGCCCGGAACCAGCGCCGGTTGGAACTCGCCGATGAACGTGCAGGACTCCGCGAGATCCGTGAGGTTCTGCTGGTGGGCGACTGCGCCGCCCGCCCGGCCGATCCGGTCCTTGGAGCTGCGGTACGCGGTGGCGGCCTGCGCGCGCAGCGCCGTGAGAGGCCCTGGATCGCCGCCGGTGACGCCGGTCCAGGCGGCGATCTCGGCCTCGCTGGGCAATTGGCGGCCGCGCTCGATCTTCGAGACCTTGGACTGGCCCCAGCCGGCGCCGAGCGTCTCGGCGAGCCCGACGCCGGTGTGCCCGGCCTGCTCCCGAAGGGCGCGCAGGCGGCCGCCGAGCTCGCCGAGGGCGGGGTTGACGGGACGGGCGGTCAAGCGGGGCTGCGCTCCTTGTCGATCGTCGCGCGCGAGGCCAGGTACTCGTCCAGCGGGACGGCCCGGGCCAGCGCGAGGTCGCGCCAGCGCAGGTGCTGGGCGACCACCTCGGGATCGTCGAGCAGCTCCGCGCCTGCGAAGCGGAAGTTCTCGTAGTAGTGCATCTTCCACACGTCGCGGTCGTCGAAGAGCCAGTAGTCGTGCATCGGCAGCTCGGGCGGCCGCCCACCCTGCGGGACGGCGATGATCCGGATGTCTTCGCCCGCCGCGGTGAGCTGCGGGTACACGGTCAGCTCCAGGCGGGTGTAGGCGGTCGGCGGTTCGACCACGATCCGGACGAGGCTCTTGGTGCGTCCAGCCGCAAGCTGTGCACGTGCCTTCGACAACCGCCACGACAGGTCGATCGTGTGGGGGCGCCCGGACACGAACTCGACGAGGTACTCGTCCTCCTCCGAGCTGGAGTACATCTGCTGACCCTCCAGCCGGTAGGCCGACCTCTGGTAGCTGGTGAACAGGGCCGCCCATTCGGCGTCGTCGGCGTCACCGATGAAGCGGGTCATCTCGTCGCCCCCGCGAGGTGGTCCTCGATCTCGGCGAGCACGCCCGGGCGGCCACGTTCGGCGAGGTACACCCCGACGGCCCGCAGGACGGTCTCGGCTGGCAGCACCACCGCGATCTCGTCGTCGGCGCGCTCCAGCAGCTCGGGCTCGCGGGGCGGGGCGAGCGCGCGACCCTGCGCGACCAGAACAGCCGGGTCGTCGTCGATGTAGACCGCCGGGCAATTCTCCTTGCCGAACGAGTCTGCCGACTTGCGCAGTCGTCGTAGGGCCATGCTGCCTCCTCGGCCACCGAGTGGGACGCATGAGTCTTGCATGTCGGAACTAGCTGGACAAGATGCTTGCGCACTACGCACTAGTGGCGAATAGTCTCGTACGTGATCGACGCAAGGAGCGGGCCCGGCGGCTGTCACCACCGGGCCCGCGAGCACACCCCACCAGGCCAGGAAGGGCGTTGCGATGCCGACCGTACTCCCGTTCGTCCGTGCGTGGGAGCGCCTGCGCGCCGCCCGCATCGAGCCACGCCGCGGTCGCCACCGGCGAGCTCACGTCCCGCGCCCTTCGATGGAGCTGCGCCCGGGTCGTCGTGGCTGAACCGCGGTGGGAGGTGCCGGAGTTGATCGCCGCGCTGGACCCCGGGATCGCTCCCCGGCTGCTCGCCGCGCATCCGGCGCAGGGCTGGTGCTCGCGCTGCCGGACGGCCGCGCCGTGCTCCGCGCGCCGGATCGGCGAGGCGGCGCGCGACTGTGCGGCACAGACGCCTGAAGATCCAGCGCAGGTACCCGCCTACCGCGCGCCGCTCGCCGGCCCGGTGTGACGGCCCGGTCCGCGTCAGCTACACCAGCCTGCGGTCCGACGCCCAGCGCGACAGCTCGTACCGGTTGGACAGTTGCGTCTTGCGCAGCACGCTCGACACGTGCGTCTCCACCGTCTTCACCGAGATGAACAGTTCCGCGGCGATCTCCTTGTAGGCGTAGCCGCGGGCGAGCAGGCGCAGCACGTCACGCTCGCGCGGGGTGAGGCTGTCCAGCTCGGGGTCGCCCACGGCACCCGCTCCGCCGCGGTCGGAGAAGACGTCGAGCACGAACCCGGCCAGCCGCGGTGAGAACACCGCGTCGCCGGATCGCACCCGGCGCACGGCGTCGGCGAGGTCGTGCGCGGAGATCGTCTTGGTGACGTAGCCGCGGGCGCCGAGCCGGATCACGGCGATCACGTCGTCGGCGGCGTCGGACACCGACAGCGCCAGGAACACCACGTCGGGCAGCTCGGGGCGCAACCGCCGCAGCACCTCCGCGCCGCCGCCGTCGGGCATGTGCACGTCGAGCAGCACCACGTCGGGCCGCAGGTGGCGGATCGTCGCGACGGCCTCGTCCACCGAGCCCGCGTCGCCGACCACCTCCACGTCGGGCACGCCGCGTTCGAGCTCGGCGCGCACCCCGGCGCGGAACAGCGCGTGGTCGTCGACGACGACGACCCGGATCGGTGCCTCGCTCATCGACGGCTCCTGCTCATCGCCTGCTCCCCTCGACCCGGGCGGCGCCGTCGGCCTCGGGCACGGCGGGCCGGCCCCCCGCCGGCATCGCCAGGTGCACCTCGGTGCCGTCGCCCGCGCCGCTGCGCAGCCGCACCGTACCGCCGTGGCGGGCCATCCGGGCGTGCACGGAGTCGGCGAGGCCGTGGCGGTCGCCGGGCACCGCGGCGGGGTCGAACCCGATGCCGCGGTCGCGCACGAACACGTGCACGGTGTCGTCGGGATCGCCGCCCGAGCCGCCCGAGCCGCCCGAGCCGCCGGAGCCGCCCGCGCCGTCGCGCCCGCCGGCGTCACCGCCCGCACCGCCCTCGCCCCGGTCGCCGCCGATCTCGGCGTACACCGACACCTCCTCGACGCCGGCGTGCTTGGCCGCGTTGACCATCGCCTCCCGGGTGGCCAGCACGAGCGCGCGCAGCCCGTCGCCGAGCGGGCGGTCACCGCCGACGACGACCGGGCGCACCGTCACCGCGTAGGTGTCCTCGACCTCGGCGGCCGCGGCCGCGAGCGCCTCGGTGAAGCCCGCGTCGAGCGGCGCGCGGGCGTCCCCGTGGTAGCCGCCCGGGCCGTAGAGCCACGCGCGCAGCTCCCGTTCCTGGCCGCGCGCCAGGCGCAGCACCTCACGCGGCCGGTCGGACTGCCGCTGGATCAGCGCGAGGGTCTGCAGGACCGAGTCGTGCAGGTGCGCCGCGATCTCGGCACGCTCCGCGGTGACGATCCGGGCGCGGCGCTCCTCGCCGAGGTCGCGCACCAGCCGCAGCCACCACGGGATCGTCAGCACCGCGACGCCGACCAACGTGGCCAGCACCGCGAGCAGCCCGAACTGCACCTGCCCGACGTCGAGGTTGCCGAGCAGGAAGACCCCGATCCCGGTCGCGACGAACACCGCACCCGACAGCACCCGCAGCACCGCGACCGGCCGCCACCACCGGCCGCGGGCCACCGGGCGTCGCTCCACCCGGCCGTCGATCTCCCGCCACACCACCGCAGCGCCGACGGCCGCGACCCCGAGCGGCCCCACCACGAGGCCGATCCCGGCGCCGCCGAGCGCGGAGCCCACGAGGCCGGCGGCGAGGGCGAGCGCGATCAGCCCGTACGCCTGGCGGCGCTCGGCGGCCGTGACCACCCGCGCGACGCCGGCGCGCTCCTGGCGCACGAACATCCAGAGCAGCCCGTAGGCGGGGATCCCCAGCCCTCCGAGCGGCACCAGCGCGGCGAAGGCGAGCCGCACCCAGAACACGTCCGCGTCGAGATGGTCGGCCACCCCGCCCGCGACGCCCGCGACGAACCGGCCGCTGCGCCTGCGCGCGAGCGGCGGCGTCGCGGACCGGGTGGACGGCGGGTGGGTCACGGGTCCATCGTCACACGTGCCGGTGCCCGCGACATCGGGACAATCTCGGGGGTTCCTCAGGGCCACCCCGGAGGTCGCGCGGCAGCGGCGAGCCGACGCTGGGAGCCATGACGAAGACGGAACTGCACACCACGCTGCGCGAGATGTGGGACACCCGCCCCGCCCGGCCGCCCGACGACCGCCAGGTCGCGGGCGTCGCCGCCGCGCTCGCGCGCCGCTACGACGTCGATCCCGTGCTGGTGCGGGTGGGGTTCGCCGTGGCCGGGTTCGCCGGGATCGGCGCGCTGCTCTACGTCGCCGGTTGGGTCGCGCTGCCCGACGGCCGGGGCGCCGGCCCGCGCCCCGCGGTGCGGGCACTGCCGGCGATCGCGCTGGTCGTCGCGACGATGGTCGGGCTCGGGGCGGTCGTCGCGTTCGACCTCGGCGCGCTGCTCGCCGGGGTGGTGGCGGTCGGGCTGCTGGTGGCGCTGCACCGCAACCGGGCCCACCTCGGGACCGCCGCGGCCACACCCCCCGCCGCACCGGACGCCACCGGTACTGGCGCCACCGGGGTCGACCCCACCGGCACCTCGGTCGCGGGATCCGGCCCGTCGGACCCGCAGCGCCGCCCACCGGCCTGGGACCCGCTCGGCGTGGCCCCCTACGCGTGGGACCTGCCCGAGCCGTCGCCGATACCGCCCCCGCCGCCCGGCCCGCGCGTGGCGGCCGTGACCCTGGCCGCCGCGCTGCTCGCCGGCGGGGTCACCGGCCTGGTGCTGCTGCTGGCCGGCGGCAGCGTCACGATCCTGTTCGGAGTGCTGCTCGCGGTGCTCGGCACCGGGCTGGTCGCCGGGGCGTTCCTACGCAGCGGGCGCGCGCTCGTCCCGATCGCGCTGGTGACGGCGGCGATCGCGTGGGCCGTCGTCGCGGCGCCGTTCGACGGCTGGGGCGGGGAGTACGCCGAGGTGCGGTACGCACCGGCCGCGGCCGCCGGCGTGCTGCCGCTGTACTCGGTGGGTCTCGGGTCACTCGAGCTGGACCTGCGCGACGTCGATCTCAGCGTGCCGCCGGGCACGCCCACCGAGCCGCTGCGCACCGCGATCCGCGCCGAAGGCGGTGACGTCCAGGTGTTCGTGCCCCCGGACGCGGACGTGACGCTGCGCGGCGACGTCGGCTTCGGCCACGTCGGCTTCGGCGAGCTCGGCAGTGGCGGCCCCGACGCCCGCCTCGACGTGGTCGACGACCTCGGCGCGGACGGCGTGCGAACCGGGCGGCCGATCGTGCTCGACGTGACCGCCGGCTTCGGGAACGTGGAGGTGCACCGTGGCTGAGCAGCAGCCCCCGCAGGTACCGCCGCCCCCGATCGACGACGTCATCACCACCGCCGACCCGCCACCACCGGACCGCAGGCGACCGGACGCGCTGTTGCTGGTCGTCGGGCTGCTCACGCTGGTGGCGGCGGTCGCGACGTTCGCCGGCGTCACCCTCGACCTCAGCGGGTTCGACCCGCGGTGGCTGCTCGCGGCGGGCGCCGCGGCCGTCGGGGCGTGGCTGCTCACCAGCGGCCTGCGCCAGCGCCGCCGCTGACCCGCGAGTCGGGCGCAACGACAGCGCGAGGGGGTCAGCGGTCGGCCGGGCGCGGCACGCCCGCCGCGTCCAGGATCTCCGGCACCCCGCGCTCGTACCCGACGGCCATGACGTGCACCCCGGCCAGGCCCGGCAGTTCCCGCAGCGCGGCGACGGTCTGCACGCACGCGGCCGTCCCCTCGGCCGCGACCCGGTCGCCCGGCACGCCCCGCAACCGCCGGACCAGCGCGTCCGGCACGACCACCCCGGGGACGGCGGCGAGGAACTCCAGGGCCCGCAGCGACCGGACCGGCCCCACGCCGGCGAGGATGCCGCAGCGCTCGTGGAGGCCGAGGTCGCGCACCCGCGCCAGCCAGCAGGCGAAGGCGGCGACATCGAAGACGAACTGGGTCTGCACGAACTGCGCCCCCGCCGCGACCTTGCGCGCCAGCCGGTCCGGCGATCCCGCCCCGAGGTCGACGGCTCCGAGCAGGTAGCGCGGCGCCGGGTCCACGGCGCGCCCCGACAGCAGTCGCGCGTCGTCACGCAGCGTGCGGGCGGCGGCCATGAGCTCGTCGGAGCCGAGGTCGAACACGGCGGTGGCGTCGGGGTGGTCGCCGCGCTCGGGCTTGTCGCCGGTCATCAGCACGAGGTTCGGCACGCCCAGCGCACCGGCCGAGAGCAGCTCGGACTGCAGCGCGATCCGGTTGCGGTCCCGGCAGGTGAGCTGCATGACCGGCTCCAGCCCCGCCTCGAGCAACGCCATCGCCCCTGCGAGCGACGACACCCGCACCTGCGCGCCCTGGTTGTCGGTGACGTTGGCGGCGTCCACCCGGTCGCGCAGCACCGCGGCGGTCTCCCGCAGTGGTGCGAGATCGGCGCCGCGCGGCGGCCCGATCTCGGCGGTGACGGCGAACCGGCCGTCCCGCAGCGCCCCGGCCAACCGCCCCGGGAGCCCGCCCGCGAGCGCTACTCCCACTCGATCGTCCCGGGTGGCTTGCTCGTCACGTCCAGCACCACCCGGTTGACCTCGGCGACCTCGTTGGTGATCCGGGTGGAGATGCGTTCCAGGACGTCGTAGGGCAGGCGGGTCCAGTCGGCGGTCATCGCGTCCTCGCTGGACACCGGCCGCAGCACCACCGGGTGGCCGTAGGTGCGGCCGTCGCCCTGCACCCCGACGCTGCGGACGTCGGCGAGCAGCACCACCGGGCACTGCCAGATGTCGCGGTCGAGCCCGGCGAAGGTGAGCTCCTCGCGGGCGATCGCGTCGGCCGCGCGCAGCGTCTCCAGCCGCCCCTCGGTGACCTCGCCGATGATCCGGATGCCCAGGCCGGGGCCGGGGAACGGCTGGCGGTGCACGATCGTCTCGGGCAGCCCCAGCTCGGCGCCGACCCGGCGCACCTCGTCCTTGAACAGCGCCCGCAGCGGCTCCACCAGCGCGAACTCGATGTCGTCGGGAAGCCCGCCGACGTTGTGGTGGCTCTTGATCTTTGCAGTGTGACCAGCGGTGCCGCCGCCCCCCGACTCCACGACGTCCGGGTAGAGGGTGCCCTGCACCAGGAACCCGACGTGCTCGTCGCGGGCGACCTCCGCGGTGGCGGCCTCGAACACCCGGATGAACTCCCGGCCGATGATCTTGCGCTTCTGCTCGGGATCGGTCACGCCGGCCAGCGCGTCCAGGAACCGCTCCCGCGCGTCGACGGTGTGCAGCGACGCGCCGGTGGCCGCGACGAAGTCGCGCTCGACCTGCCGGCGCTCACCGGCCCGCAGCAACCCGTGATCGACGAACACACAGGTCAGCCGGTCGCCGATGGCCCGCTGTACCAGGGCGGCAGCCACCGCGGAGTCCACGCCGCCGGACAGCCCGCACACCGCGCGACCGTCGCCGACCTGGGCGCGCACCGCCGCCACCGACTCGTCGATGATCGACGCCGTGGTCCAGCCCGGTGCGATGCCCGCGATCTCGTGCAGGAACCGCCGCAGCACCTCCTGCCCGTGCGGGGAGTGCCCGACCTCCGGGTGGTACTGGACGCCCGCCAGCCGCCGCTCGACGTCCTCGAACGCGGCGACGGCGGCCCGCTCCGACGCCGCCGTCACCGTGAACCCGGCCGGCGCGCGGACCACCGAGTCGCCGTGGCTCATCCACACCGGGTGCCGGCCGGGCAGCCCGTCGTGCAGCACGCCCCCGCCGCACACGGTCAGCTGGGTGCGCCCGTACTCGCGGGTGCCGTCCGGCGCGACCTCCCCGCCCAGCGCGCGCGCCATGGCCTGGAACCCGTAGCAGAGCCCGAGCACCGGGATACCCGCGGTGAACAGCTCCGGGTCGACCCGCGGCGCGCCGTCGGCGTACACGCTCGCCGGGCCGCCGGACAGGATCAGCGCGGCCGGCTTGCGGGCCACGATCTCCTCGACGGGCGTGCCCGACGGCACGATCTCGGAGTACACCTGCGCCTCGCGCACCCGCCGGGCGATGAGCTGGGCGTACTGCGCCCCGTAGTCGACGACGAGGACCGTGGGCGGCTGCACGACGTCGAGCCTATGCGTCGCCCCGGTCGAGGAACCACCGCGACACCTGCCGCACGTACTCCCCGAACGGCTCCCGGCGTCATGAGGCGAGCAGCTCCAGGTTCAGCCGCCGCATGGGGTCGGTCTCGATCCGCTGCGCGATCGCCCGCACCTGGGCATCGGCGAGCGCGCCCGGGACGCTCTCGTACAGCACCACCGAGCCGACGGGCGCGCGCTCGCGGATCACCGGGCCGCCGCGGTTGAGATGTGCCACGTCGACGGCGTCGGTGCAGGTCAGGTCCATGAGCTCGGTGATCGCGGCGATGACGTCGAACTCCGCGTCGCGCTCGACCAGGACACCGACGTCGAGGTCCCGCGCGCAGTCCTCGCCGCGGGCGGCGCTGCCGAACACGGTGAGCACCCGCACATGGTGACGGCGGCAGAACGACGCCAGATCGCCGGACGCTGCGGCATCGCGCAACCGCCGCAGGGCCTGCGCCGGAGTCGTCACCGGGCCATCCTTCCACGCGCGAACCGGCCGGTCGGGTGTCAGCGCAACCGCATCCGCATCTGGACCGTCGTGCCGCCCGGGTGGGTGTGCACGCGCACCAGGTCGCACAGCTGGTGGACCAGGAACAGCCCGCGCCCGGCGCCCGCACGCGGGTCGGGCCGCAGCCGCCCGACGAGCAGGTCGGTGAGGTGCCCGGAGTCCTGGACCTCGCACACGATCTCCCGGTCCTCCCGCCAGATCGAGAGGATCCCCGGGCGGCCGGTGTGCAACACCGTGTTGGTCACGACCTCGTTCACCGCGACGCGCAGCTCGTCGACCCGCGCCGCGCCCATACCGGCCTCGGTCGCCACCTCGTGCACCAGGCGCCGGGCGTGCCGCGGACCGGACGGCGCCTGGAAGATCAGCGTGGCCGCGTCGAGCGGGGGATCGGGCAGCGCCACGTTGCATTCCCGCGCGACCCGGCCCGGGTCCGCGTATGCGGGGCTGCGCCGCGAGCCGTACCGGCCGAGCAGCGCGGGGTGGGTGCGCACCGCCGCGGCGACGGAGTCGGCGTCCAGGCCGGCGGCGTCGTAGGGGCAGAGGAACCGCGCCGGCCGATCCGCGAACGCGATGTTCACCAGCGCCTCGTGCTGCACGCACGCCAGCCGCTCGGCCGGCGAGCGGCCGGGCCACAGCGGCTCACCGATCACCCGCACCCGGCCGGCGGGATGCTCCTCGAGGAACTGCTGCAACGCGCCGACCAGTCGGCCCGGGTTGCGCGCCGCGGGCTCGATGTCGAACAGGCGGACGCGGGCGGCGTCCCCGGCCAGCTCGCGACCGATCAGCGCCAGGTTCGGACCGGGCACGCCGACGAGCACCGGCTCCCCCCGGCTCAGCCCTTCACGAACGAACGGGACCGTGACGGCGAGGTACTCGGCCGCCCCGGAGTAGAGGAAGGCTTCGTGGGCGAACGCCCCGTGGACGTCAGCGACGGGCGACACCACGCACCCCCTCCTGCTGACCGCCGATCGCGCGCGACTCTACCGGCCGCACCAGAAACGTCGAAGCACCGAGCGCCCGTCGGTGGATTCCGGTGTCCGAACGGTCACGCCCGGACGGTGAGCCCCACCCGCTGGAACTCCTTGAGGTCGGAGTAGCCCGACTTCGCCAGCGCCCTGCGCAGCGCCCCGAACAGGTTCACCGTCCCGTACGGCGAGCTGGACGGGCCGAAGAGCACGGTGGCCAGGTCGCGCTCGCCGGGCGCGAAGCCGGTGACCTCTGAGCGCGGCAGCGACGGGTGCGCGGCCGACGACGTCCAGTACAGGCCCTGACCGGGCGACTCGGCGGCGTCCGCGAGCTGCTCACCCAGCATCACCGCGTCGGCCCCGCAGGCGATGGCTTTCGCCACGTCGCCCGAGCCGGCCATGCCGCCGTCGGCGATCACGTGGACGTAGCGCCCGCCGGTCTCGTCGAGGTAGTCGCGCCGGGCCGCCGCGGCGTCGACGATCGCGGTGGCCATCGGCACCCCGATCCCCAGCACGTCGTCGGTGGTGGTCGCCGACGACTGCCCGTACCCGACGATCACCCCGGCCGCGCCGGTGCGCATGAGGTGCATGGTCGTGCGGTAGTCGCCCACCCCGCCCGCCACCACCGGGACGTCGAGGGAAGCGATGAACTCCTTGAGGTTGAGCGGCTCGCCCGCCGACACGTGCTCGGCGTAGATGATCGTTCCCTGCACGACCAGGATCTCGACGCCGGCCGCGAGCAGCATCGGGGTCAGCTCCCGGGCCCGCTGCGGGCTCACCCGGGCCGCGACCGTCACCCCGGCGTCGCGGACCGCCCGCAGCGCCTCCGCCAGCAGGTCGGCCTGGATCGGCGCGGCGTGCAGTTGCTGCAACGTGCGCACCGCGGCCGCCGGGTCGTCGTCGGCGGCGGCGTCGAGCACCCGCGCGAGCGCCCCCTCCGCGTCGGCGTGGCGGGCCCACAGACCCTCGGCGTTGAGCACGGCGAGCCCGCCGAGACGGCCGATCGCCGCCGCGCTCGCCGGCGACACGACGGCGTCGGTGGGGTGGGTGACCAGCGGGATCTCGAAGCGGTACGCATCGAGCTGCCAGGCCGTGGAGACGTCCTTGGAGCTGCGCGTGCGCCGCGACGGCACGATCTCCACCTGCGCGAGGTCGTACGCGCGCCGGGCCTCGCGGCCCATTCCGATCTCGACGACGTCCCGCACGGGGCTTGAGCGTAGTCGGCCCGTCGGCCCTGCCCGTGATCGCCCGTATCGGGACATGAGCTGCACATACGCACCTGATGTCCCGATCCTGCCGATCTTGGAGCTGGGAGGCGGCGGGTCAGCGCGCGGCGTAGTTGGGCGCCTCGACGGTCATCGTGATGTCGTGCGGATGGCTCTCCTTGAGCCCGGCCGCCGTGATCCGCACCAGCTGGGCCTGCTGCAACGCCGTGATCGTCGCCGCTCCCGCGTAGCCCATGCCCGAGCGCAGCCCGCCGACGAGCTGGTGCACCACCTGCGCGAGCGGCCCGCGGAACGGGATGCGCCCCTCGATGCCCTCCGGCACCAGCTTGTCCTCGCTGAGCACGTCGTCCTGGGCGTAGCGGTCGGTAGAGTAGGACTTCGCGTCCCCGCGCGACTGCATCGCCCCCAGCGAACCCATGCCGCGGTAGGTCTTGTACTGCTTGCCACCGACGAGGATCAGCTCCCCCGGTGACTCGGCGGTGCCCGCGAGCAGGCTGCCCAGCATCACCGTGGACGCGCCGGCCGCGATGGCCTTGGCGATGTCGCCGGAGTACTGGATGCCACCGTCGCCGATCACCGGCACGCCCGCGGCGGCGCACGCCTGCGCCGCCTCGTAGATCGCGGTGATCTGCGGCGCGCCGACGCCCGCGACGACCCGCGTCGTGCAGATCGAGCCCGGACCCACGCCCACCTTCACCGCGTCCGCCCCGGCCTCCACCAGCGCCGCCGCGCCCGCCCGGGTGGCGACGTTCCCGCCGACCACGTCGACGTGCCCGCCGACCTCGGCCCGCAGCTTCGCCACCGTCTCCAGCACGCGCCGCGAGTGGCCGTGCGCCGTGTCGACCATCAGCACGTCGACGCCCGCCTCGACCAGCGTCATCGCGCGGGCGTAGGCGTCCTCCCCGACCCCGACCGCGGCGGCGACCACCAGGCGCCCGTCCGGGTCCTTCGTGGCCAGCGGATACTCCTCGGTCTTGTTGAAGTCCTTGATCGTGATGAGCCCGCGCAGGTGCCCGTTGCCGTCGACGATCGGCAGTTTCTCCAGCTTGTGCCTGCGCAGCAGCCCCAGCGCCGCCTCCGCGGTGACGCCCACCTTCGCCGTGACCAGCGGGGCCGGGGTCATCACCTCGCGGACGGTGCGCGTGTGGTCCATCTCGAAGCGCATGTCCCGGTTGGTGATGATGCCGACCAGGCAGCCCTGCGCGTCGGTGACCGGCACCCCGGAGATGCGGTAGCGCGCGCACAGCGCGTCCACGTCGGCCAGCGTGTCCTCCGGCGAGCAGGTGACCGGGTCGGTCACCATCCCGGCCTCCGACCGCTTCACCACCTCCACCTGGGCGGCCTGCTGGTCCGGAGCCAGGTTGCGGTGCACCACGCCCAGCCCGCCCGCACGCGCCATCGCGATCGCCATCCGCGACTCGGTGACGGTGTCCATCGGCGAGGACACCAGGGGCACCCGCAGCCGCACCCGCCGGCTGAGCTGGGTGGACGTGTCGGCCGCGCCCGGCACGACGTCGGACTCCGCGGGCAGCAGCAGCACGTCGTCGAACGTCAGGCCGAGCATCGCGAACTTCGGGGGGAGGGTGGGGTCCGGGTTGGCTGAGCTCATCACTGGGTTCTTGCCCCTCGCCTGCTCGGCGATCCGCCGGTGGCGCGATCGGACGGCGGTGGCCGCCTGCGGGCCATCGTATCCGGGTGGAGGTGCGGCGAGGGTGGAGCTGTGACGAGGTGGGCGGGCGACGAGGTGGGCGGGCGTCAAGGTGGGCGGGCGAGGTGGGCGGCGCCGCGACGGGCGGGGCGGCGCCGCGAGTCTCGTCGGGGCGGTGTCACCC
>JBQTJE010000051.1:0-55180 GCA_052387455.1 Pseudonocardia sp. | reverse complement strand
GCGTGTGTGACCCCCGGGTCGGTCGGGGCGTGGGGCGGGGCGTGCGCGGCGCCCCCCGCCCCGCCACCGGAACCGATCACGGCCAGGTCGAGCAGTGGGGTGTCGTTCACGTGGGACCTCCTGCAGTTCGTGCGGTGGGCCCGAGCGATGGTGCCCAGACGGTGGGCGGACGGGGGAGTCGCGGTGGTCGCCGGGTGCTGTCATGGCGGGTACCCGACCCCGAACCATCCAATCCGTTTTTCCGAATGTATGTTAGCGTCCGGCATTCGTCAAAGCGGATGCATCTACGTGGAGGACCGACACATGGCTGGTAGCTCGGGCACGACCGCCCGGCCGGGCACGACGACGGCTGCGGTGTCGCCGTTGCTCGGGGAGGGCGGCGAACAGGTGGGGATGGTCGCGAAGTTCTTCCGCGCGCTGGGCGATCCGACCCGGCTGCGACTGCTGGAGTTCCTGCTGGCGGGTGAGCACACCGTCAGCGAGTGCGTCACCCATGTCGGGCTGTCCCAGGGCCGGGTGTCGGTCCATCTGGCGTGTCTGGCCGACTGCGGCTACGTCGCGGCGCGGCGCGACGGCCGCTACTCCCACTACCGGGTGGTCGACCCGCGGGTGGCCGACCTGGTCGTGCTGGCCCGGTCGCTGGCCGCGGACAACTGCGCCGCGCTGGCCGCCTGCGAGCGCATCACACCCCGCACCTGACCGGAGAGGAACCCTCCCCCGCCATGTCCACTGATCCCACCCCCCACTCGATGCGCGACTCCCTCGGTATCGCCGCGATCGGCGGGCTGGCGGTGCTGTGCTGCGCCGGGCCCGCGCTGCTCGCCGCCGGCGCGCTGGGCGTGCTCGGGTCCTGGCTGATCGACCCCTGGCTGATCGGAGCCGCGGTGCTGCTCGTCCTCGGTGCCGTGGGCCTGCGGTTGCGCCACCGCGCCAGCACCTCGGGTGGTGCCGACGGTGAGCTCTGCTGCCCACCCGCACCCAAGGCCGACCAGTCGCCCCCCGCGCCCGACGCCCGCACACGCTGAGACCAGCACACCGGACGTGCCGCCCACGCCCGCCCGGCCGCTGAACCGTCCCCGAAACCCCCACATCACCGACCGTCAGGAGCATTCAGGTGTCTGAGTCCGCCACCCGTCCGCGATCCCCCAGGGCCCCGAAGCGGCGCTGGCCGCTGCTGGCCGGGATCGGCCTGGCGGTGATCGCCGTGCTCGCCGTGGCCTACACCGCGCTCTCCCCCGCCCCGACCCCGACCCCGACCGCGACCGCGACCTCGAGTACCGGGGTGGAGTTCACCGCGGCCACGCTGTCCGGACAACAGATCAGCGTGCCCGGCGGGAAACCCAGCGTCGTGTACTTCTTCACTGTCAACTGCGGCACCTGCGGGCCCGAGGCCCAGGCCCTCGCCCAGCTCCAGCAGACCACCCCGGGCGCGAACTTCGCCGCCGTGGACCTCGACCCGAACGAGACCGTCGAGGACATCCGCGGCTTTCTCGACACCAACCAGGCCACCGAGCTGGCCTACGCCATCGACACCGACGGCCAACTCGTCAGCGGCTACCAGATTCGCCAGATCGGCGTCGCCGTCGTGCTCGACGCCACCGGCAACGAGGTCTTCCGCGGCTACAAGCCCGACATCGCGCAGATCCAGACCGCGCTCACCGAGGCCGGCGCCCGGTGACCGCACTGCTCGTGCTGGCCTTCGGCGCCGGACTGCTCGCCCCGGTCAACCCCTGCGGGTTCGGCCTGCTCCCCGCCGTCCTCACCGCCACCACCACCAGCAACACCCGGGGAACCGGCCTGGTCGAGCGCCTCGCCGGTGGGCTACGCGCCGGCCTGGCCCTGACCGCCGGGTTCACCGCCACCTTCACCGTCATCGGGCTGCTGCTCACCGTCGGGGTCCGCTCGGTGATCACCCTGGTCCCCTGGCTCGCCGCCGCGCTCGGCGGCGTGCTCGCCCTGGTCGGCATCGCGATGCTCGCCGGCTGGCACCCCACCCTGCGGATCGGCACCCGCCAACCCGACACCCGCCAGGCCACCAGCACCCGCGGGCTCATCGGGTTCGGCGCCGGCTACGCGATCGCCTCGGCCTCCTGCACCCTCGCCGTGCTGCTCGCCGTGGTCACCCAGGCCGCCGCGACCACCTGGATCGGGGTGCTCGCCGTGTTCGCCGCCTACGCCACCGGGTCCGCGCTGCTCCTGATCACCCTCGCGCTGCTCGCCGCCGCCGCCAGCACCGCCCTCGCCCGCGGCATGCGCAGGGTCGCCCCGTACGCCGGGCGGATCGCCGGGGCGCTGCTCGCGCTGTCCGGTGGTTACCTCCTCTACTACTGGCTGCCCCCGCTGCTGGGCGCCGACCGGCCCTCCGACGGCGGCGTCGCCGCGCTCTCCGCACAGGTCGCCACCTGGATCAGCACCAACCTGGCCGCCGTCGCGCTCACCGCGACCGCCCTCGCCGTGATCGCCGGCGCCGCGGTCCTGTTGCTCCGCCGCCAATCCCCCGACACTGTGCACCGCGACTGCTGTCCACCGACACCCGCAACGGGCCGCGACTCCGACCGTTCGCCCCACCCCAGCATCGATCGGTAGCCGCTCACGACCCCCGCCGATGTGACCGCTCGTCCTCGGCGGGGCCGCAGCGCGCCCGCAGGGGCGCAAGGTCGGGGCAGGGCATACTCGCGGAGCGTCAACGGGGCGGACGGTGGAAGAAGGTCAGCAGGTTGCCCTCGGGATCCAGCGCGACGAACTCGCGGGTGCCAGTCGGTGTCCCCGGGCGCTTCCCGGGTCGGTCGGGTGCAGCACACCTGCCGCGGCTGCGCGAAGCCGTCATTGACCTACTGCACGACGAACCGAGCCTCTGCTGATAGAACGCGGCGGCCTGGTCGGTGTTCTCGCACGGGCAGGGCGGGCACGGTCCTCGACAGCCTCATGGACACCACTTAGCGGGCTGCATGATGCGCGCGATGATGAGCATAGCGTGATGGGCCTGTCCGCCCGTTGTGTTGGTCAGTCTCGCGGCTGGCGTTCGAGGTACAGCGTTCCACCATGCGCGGCTGAGTCGACGGCGGCGCGCAGTCGACGCCAGACGTGCTGGCGCATCTCACCTCGGATGTCATCCACGTCGACGAACTGCCAGCGACCGATCTCCCGGTCGCGCACCTCGATGACGGCGATGTCCTCGTCGGGAAGGACGCCGCCGTCGAAGACGAAAACGATCTGGTCGTCCCACGGCCCGTGGGCCCCGACCCACTCGACGACGAGCGGGCGGCCGATGGTCGGTGTGATTCCGAGTTCCTCTTCAAGCTCGCGCAGTGCTCCCGCGGTGGGCGACTCGTTGGCTTCGATCATGCCGCCCGGGAGGTCCCAGCCCTCCTTGTAGGTCGGGTCGACGACCAGGACGCGGCCGGTGGTGTCCCGGATGAGCACGTCGGCAGCGACCCGCTTACGTGCCTGCCGGGCGTTGCCCTCGGCGAGGTGGGCGAAATGAGGGTCCACGAGGTGGATGTCTACACCGGCCATGCGTTGATCACCTCCGCTGTCCGGCCGCAGTCCACCGCCGCTATGTTTGAGAGGAAGGTGTTCGTCGTCGCGCTACGTGGACGGGCGCGGATCGCGAGCGCGAGTTCACCGAGACGGGAGCGCACCCGCGCGGACGACAGGTTCGGAGCGACGGCCGAGACCAGGCTGCCCAGGGCGGCGGCCTCGTCGGCCCGGCCCGCGTCGAGAACGATGGACGCGAGAGTGAGACGGCCGAACGCCATCGCTCGTACCCGATCTCCGCGTCGGAGATCGAGTACGAGCTGAGCGTGTCGTTCGGCGCCACTGAGATCGCCGAGCCGGTGCAGTGCGGTGGCGGCCTCGGCGGCGAAGGATCCCTCGTCGAAGTGCGCGGACCAACTCGCGTGCTCGTTGTCGTCGTTCCCGCTCAGGGCCCGCTCCGCTCGGACAAGCGCGTTCCGGCAGCCGTCGCTGTCACCGCGCGAGGCCAGCGCCTTGGCGCGCATCGCATGAAGTCGCGCGGAAACCCGCGCGATACCGCCGGTCTCCGCTACGCGGTCCAGCCCGACCTCGGCCAGCCGGAGCGCGTCCTCCACCTGCCCGAGCTGGCCCGCGAGGTGTGACATGGACGCGCACATGTTCGCTGCCAGTGCGGACGACCCGGCGGCCAGGGAGAGCCGGTACGAGCCGTCGAAGTGCGTGCGCGCGTCGACGTCGCGCCCGCTGTCGTGGGCCATCCACCCGGCGATCTCGGTCAGCGTCGCCGCTGCCGCGTACACCTGGGCGCCGGAGGAGGGCGCGAACAAGGCCCGGGCCACGTCGGCCTGGAGGTAGGTCACGACGGATGCGTAGAGCCCGCCGCCGCCGAGCCTGCGGTCGACGGCGTGTACCGATGTCGCCATCGCCCGGATGGCGTCGACCCCGGGGGCCTCTCCGTTCGCTATCGGAGGCGGTGCGGGCGCGGTGGGCGGATCGGCGAATCCGATCTCCCAGTCGTGGTCGACGGCGAGCACGGCGCGCAACGCGGCGCGGTAGGGCGCCCTCGGCTGCTGCACCTTGCCACGCTCCCACCGGCCGATGGCCCGTTCGTCGAGCGCGTAGATCGCACCTGTCTCGCGCTGCAACCACGCGTTGACCAGCGTCGCCAGTTCGTCGCGGGACAAGGCACAGCCCGGGAGCCGGGAGGACGGTCGGCTCTCGCGGACTCGTCGTAGCGCGTGATTCGGAGTGCTCACCGGTGCTGCGTTCCCGTCGGCAACTTCGCGGATTCCTGGCGCGGCCCAGCTCCGCGCCGCCAAACGACCATACCGGTGTCCGCCGATAAAGGGCCACGAATGGCAGAACCGACCCCATGGGCACAACGACGCCGTGCCCACGGATGCCCACGAATGCCCCGTGGTCGCTCGCCGTTCCCGCTGTCGTAATGGATTCCGACAGCGAAGGCAGGAGGCCAGCGATGCGACGGCGACAAGCGACAAGCACCCCACGGACGGCTGGGGCGGGCGCCGCCGATCACTCATACCCCGGTGGGCCCGGCCTGCGTGGGCCAGCGGCCGGGCTCACCGGTCCCACGTCGCATCGGGTCGACGTGAGCCGTGGCGTCGACTGGTGGGTACGCCCTCGCGGGCCAGCCTTCGCGATCGGTCCGAGCCCGGCGCGCGGACGACATCACCGCGTGGAACAACCCCGCACCCGTGGTCTTGTCGACCGTCTCCGGGCGCGGCTCGGCCCAACAGGTGCGTCGAGGACGGGAGTCCGACTGTGTGCGGCAGCGGTGTAAGCGTCCGGTGCTGGTCGGATCACCTCGCGGACCGCGACGACCTCATGGCGGTGACGCCCGAATGAGCGCCGCGCGGATCCACCATCGGTATCGGAGCACGGTCCGCGTCGGATTTCCGGCGCTCCACTCGATTCGCGGGCTCGCCGATGGCGCCGACATCAGCCGCGCGCACGGGCACGACTTCACCGCCGAGTTCCGGTTCGAGACCGCTCACCTCGTCTACCCGGGCGTGGTCGTCGACGACGACACCCGGCACGAGATCGAACAGCACGTGCGCGAACGACTCGCCTACCGCGACCTGGATCGGCTTCTCGACCGGTCACCCACCTGCGAGGCGATCGCCGAGCATCTCGCAACCTGGTTCTTGCGATCGGCTCGCCCGCCGGGGGATGCACGCCTCGTCGCCGTCGCCGTGTCGACAGGTTCGGGCGCGCAGGCCGAAATAGCGCTGGTCGAGCAACCGTGACGGCGTCCGACGACGACAGCCGTGCGGATCGGCTCGCCGGCGCGATGGTGAACCGGCTCGTCCTGGACGGGCACCTGGTCGACCATCACTGGTGCGACGCGCTCGCCGCCCTGCCTCGGCGTACACACGGCGGAGATGCGCCGGGGCCTCCGCTCGGACGCTCCGCCACGGACCGCCCGCACACGAAGGCTCGTAGAACCAGGGCACGAAGCGATGCCGCGGGGTCCCCTGGCCACCGTGCTGTCCGAGCTCGACATCTGGTGAGGCCGTGTCCGCGTCGCCCCCCGTTGATACCACCGTCCGGTCCCTGCAAGCACTTGATCTTTGATCACCGAGGACCTGCGCGAGAACCGCGCGCACGGACAGCAGCGCTTCCACCCCGACATCGCCCGCGTGTTCGGCCGCTATGACCTGTTCCCGACCACCCACGAAACAATCATGAGCTGGACCAGATCCACCGATCTCCACGAGACCGCTTGAAGCCGTTGCCGCAACGTGCGCGCATCGACCCGCACGCCTGGCGGGCAACCACCAGATCGCATAACAGAACGTCCGTTCGATACTCGTTACCGTTCGATCCCCAACCCCTCCTCTTAGACAGGACGGCCCTTGATCAGCACCGACGAGATAGTGACCAAGTACGCCGCGATGATCGACGAGGTCCGCGAGCGCGGACATGCCTGGCGCCCCGGAGTCGAGCAGGCCCTGCACGCGGTCCCCCGCGAGGCGTTCATCCCCGAGGCGTCGATGGAGGCGCTCAACGCCCACACCGCCTATGTCACCAAGCGCGCTGCCGATGGCCGCTCGCTGAGCTCCGCCTCCGCGCCGCCGATCGTCGCGCTGATGCTCGACCAGCTCGACGTCCAGCCCGGACACCGCGTTCTGGAAATCGGTGCCGGCACCGGCTACAACGCCGCGTTGCTGTCCCACTTCGTCGGCCCGCACGGCCAGGTCGTCACCGTCGACATCGACCCCGACGCCACCACCCGCATCCAGGCCGTTGGCCGGTCGCAGCCCGCGCCGCCGCAACCGACGGAGTAGGGCCGCAGCGCGCCCGGCACAGGAGCGCCGGCCGGGCTGGCGCGCGATGTTGCCGAATCCCCACGAAACCGGGAGGTGTCCACGATGATCGACCGAAGCGCTCTGGCGGGGCGACCCCAGCTCCGGTTCGCGGCCGCCCTGCCCTCGCACCCCCGAAAGCGTATGCCGCCCGCTCTCTACCCCGCCAGCATGCGGCGGGTCACCGTCCACACAGCCCACCCGAAAGGTGATGTTCATGGCCACGGCCGACCCGATGTTCCCCCCGACTTCCCTGCTGCCTCAGAGCGATCCAGGCGGCGTCCGCGTGCTCCCACCGAACCAGCCGGGCCCGTTTCGCCCGTTCGCGGCGACGCTGGGGGTGGCGCATCAGATCGACGGCAAGCAGCACGACACCAGCGCGACGAAGTCGTCGTACCGGACCAACAGCGAGACCGTCAACGACGGCACCCGGTCCGTCGACTCCGTCACCGACACCGACGTCGATGACTGATCCGGACGGGCCGGTGCTCGTGCTCAGCGCCCCCGAGGACGCCACCGCGGATCTGGTCGAGGCTCGGCTCAAGGCCCGGGAAGTCCCGGTGGTGCGTCTGGACACCGGTGACTTCCCGACACAGATGCGGCTCGACGCCCGCAACCACGACGGGCGGTGGACCGGGACTCTGAGCACCGTGTACACGTCGGTCGAGCTCGACCGGGTGCGCTCGGTCTACTACCGGCGGCCGACCCGATTCCGGCTTCCACCCGGCCTTGCCGGCGGTGACACGGCATTCGCGCTCACCGAGGCGAAGCTCGGAGTGGGTGGAGTACTTGCCTCGCTGTCCGTCACCTGGGTCAACCATCCTGCCCGGATGGCGCATGCCGAGTACAAGCCGCTGCAGCTCGCCGTCGCCGAGCAGCTCGGGCTGGCCGTGCCCCGCACTCTGGTCACCAACGACGTCGACGCCGCCCGCGCCTTCGCGACCGCCGTCGGTGCACCGATCGTCTGCAAGACCTTCTCCTCGCTGCTGCTCGACGACGGCGACGGCACCGTCACCTCCGTCTTCACCACCACCGTCGACCCGACCGAGATCGACCGCGACCAGCTCGCCGCCACCGCACACCTGTTCCAGGAGCGCGTGCCGAAGGCACACGATGCGCGCGTGACCATGGTCGGCGACACCGCCTTTGCCGTCGCCGTGCACACCGACACCGACGCCGGGCGCGAGGACTGGCGAGCCGACTACCGCAACCTCCGCTACCAGCCGATCACTGTCCCCGACGATGTCCGGCTCGGCATGTCGGCCTACCTCGGTCACTTCGGTCTGTGCTACGGAGCGTTCGACTTCGTCGTCGAACCCACCGGCACCTGGCGGTTCCTGGAGTGCAACCCCAACGGGCAGTGGCTCTGGCTCGAAGACGAAGCCGACCAGCCGATCGCGGCCGCGCTCGCCGCGGTGCTCGCGGGAACGGAATCGCGATGACCTGGCAGAAACAGGCTTACCGACTGGCGGCCGATCTCACCGAACAGGGTGTGCTCGATCGCGGTTGGCGAGCGGCGTTCGAGAACATCCCCCGCCACCTGTTCGTACCGACGGTGTTCACCCACGACGGAACCCTGCGGGCCGATGCAGCCGAGGCCGTCTACCGCGACGAATCCCTGACCACCCAGGTCGCCCACGTCCCCGGCACCGGGCAGGTCGTACCGACCAGCTCCTCGACCCGCCCGAGCCTGATGGCACGCATGCTGGGCATGCTCGACACCGCACCCGGGCACACCGTGCTGGAGATCGGGACCGGGACCGGGTACAACGCGGCCCTGTTGTGTCACCGTCTCGGCAGCACCGCCGTGACCAGTGTCGACATCGACCCGGCCCTGGTCGGCACGGCCCGCGAGAGGCTGTCCTCGCTCGGCTTGACCCCGGTGCTGGTGGCCGGAGACGGAGCGGACGGCGTCGCCGACCGAGCGCCTTTCGACCGCATCATCGCCACCTGCGCCGTGTCCACCGTCCCCGCACCGTGGGTCGCACAGCTCGGCGAGGACGGACGCCTCGTTGCCGACATCCGCACCGCTACCTCCAGCGCGCTGCTCACCGCCCGCCGCATCAACACTGGCGACCTCGTCGGACACTTCCACGCAGTTCCCGGCCATTTCATGTGGCTTCGCCCGCACGTCGACGACCCGTTCCGCTCACCCGGCGAAGGCCTCGCCTCGTTCGACCGAACCGCGATCCGGCAAGCGCCCGATATCGATCCCGGGCTGCTCGACGATCCCGACTTCGGCTTCCAGCTCGCCCTGCGCGTCCCCGACATCGCCCAGGCGCTGGGCCTTCCGGACCGCGGAACCCGAGTCCTGCGCACCGAGGACGGATCCTGGGTTGAGATCAGCGGTGATGGCACAGCCCAACAGAGCGGATCACGATCGATCGGAGACGAGATCGCCGCCGCGCGCACTGCTTGGTTCGCGTGCAACCGCCCGGACCGGACCCGCTACGGAATCACCGCGACCCCAGCCGGAACGACAACCGTGTGGCTCGACTCAGCAGACACCCCCGACGAGCAAGGCTGAGCCGGACTAATCACGAGGACCTCGAGACATCTAGAACATTGGGGACGTCCAACAGCCCTGCGCGCCGCGGGCGTCAACGCCGTTCTCGCCATCGACAGCCGTCGAGTCGCTACCCATCGACGCGCATCGACGGGCTGAAGATCGGGTCGGCGGTGGCGCCGTCCATCGCGCCGCGCCATCGGTGCCACGTGACAGAGGCTCCGCGAGCGACTACAGCCTCTCGGGCGCCTCAATGCCGAGCAGGTCGAGCCCGAGGACCAGGGCCCGTGAGGTGAGCTCGGCCAGGGCCAGCCGCGACGCCCGCACTTCGCCGGTCGTCGTGTCCGCCAGGATCGGGCAGTTCTCGTAGAAGCCCGAGAACGCCGTGGCCAGCTCGTAGAGGTACACGCACAGCGTGTGCGGGGCGAGCCCCCGGTCGGTCGCCGCGACGGCGGCCGGCAGCCGCAGCAACGCGATCGCCAGCGCGCGCTCGGCCGGCTCCCCCACCGTTATCGTCGAACCGGCCCGGGCCCCGGCGGCGTCGGCGCGGCGCAGGATCGACTGGATCCGGGCGTTGACGTACTGCAGGTAGACCGAGGTGTTGCCCTCCATCGCCAGCATCCGGTCCCACGCGAACACGTAGTTCCTTGTCCCGAGCGCTGGACAGGTCGGCGTACTTCACCGCGCCGATCCCGACCGCCCGCGCCACCCCGGCCCGGTCGGCCTCGTCGAGCTCGCTGCGCTCGGCGATCACCGCCGCGGCCCGCTCGACCGCCTCGTCGAGCAGTTCGATCAGCCGCACCGAGTCCCCGGACCGGGTCCGCAGCATCCGCCCGTCGGCACCCAGCACAGACCCGAACGACACGTTGCACGGCCCGATGCTTGTCGTCGAGCCATCCGGCGTCGGTGGATGTCGCGAACACCATCGCCAGGTGCGTGCGCTGGGGTGCGCCGATCACGTAGAGCAGGTCGGCGGCGTCGCGGTCCCGGGTCCAGTACCGGGTCGCTGCGAGGTCGGTGGTGCCGTAGGTGTAGCCGCCGTCGGACTTGCGCACGATGATCGGCGCCGACTCGCCCTCGCGACCGGTGAACCCGTCCGGGAACGCGCACAGCGCCCTGTCGCTCTCCCGTACCAGACCGGCGCGTTCCAGCTCGGCGATCGTGTCGGTGAGGAACGGGTTGTAGAAGCTCTCCCCGTAGGAGTCCTCGGCGGTCAGCTTCACCCCGAGCGCGCGGTAGACGATCTCGAAGTGCCGCTGGGACTCCGCGACCAGCATCCGCCATAAGGCCAGGGTCGGCTCGTCCCCGCCCTGCAGGGCCACGACCCGGCGGCGGGCCCGCTCAGCGAACTCGGTGTCGACGTCGAACTTCTTGCGCGCCTTCTGGTAGAAGCCGTTGAGATCGGAGATCGAGTGCTCGTTCTCGTCGCCCGCGGTCCAGCCCTCATCGACGAGGTGCTCGATGAGCATCCCGAACGGCGTGCCCCAGTCGCCGAGGTGGTTGCGCCGGATGACCTCGTGGCCGAGGAACTCCCGCAGGCGCACGATCGCGTCGAGCGCATCGAGGTGCTCGCCGGCAAGCCGGTGTCGCTGCAGATCTCGCTCGACCGCCCCGACGCCGACGCCAACGACGAGATGCGGGCCCCCGACAACTTCGCCAAGGTCGTCGCCGCGATCCCGGCGCTGGTGCAGCGCGGGGTGCAGGTCCGCATCGCCACCACCGTCGAGTCCATCGAGGACGCGGAGCTGGACCGGCTGTGCGCGCTGCACCGCGGGCTCGGCGTGACCGACAGCGACCACGTCATCCGGCCGATCATCTCCCGCGGTCGCGCGATCGACGAGGGCCTGGGGGTGCAGGCGACGCAGAACGACCTGCCCGCGGAGCTCACCATCACCGCCGACGGCGCGTTCTGGAGCCCGTTCGGACCCACCGTCCGCGGCGGGCGCCTCGACACCGACCTGCTGATCACCCGCACCACCCGGCCCCTGCAGGTACCGGCCCAGGCCCTGCTCAGACTGATCGAGGGCCGCCCCCGCGGAGCGGACTCGGCCCTCTGCATCCGTTGAGCATGACCTCCTCGTACCCGGTCCGGGTACCTCCGACATCCCCGCTCCGCACGACCCACCAGACAGGTGCAGACCGTGTCCGACCCGACCGTGTCCGATCCGACCGGGACCGAACGAGCGGCGACGATCCCCGCGTCGCCTCGCTCGCTCGCCCAGGCCCTCGCGGTGCTCCGGATCTTCTTCGGCCTGATCTGGCTGAGCAACGGGATCGCCAAGCTCATCGACGTCGGCACCTACGACCTCCGCTTCGCCACGTTCGGGCTGCTGTGGCTGCCCCAGGCCGAGTTCATCGCAGACGACGCCTCCCGCAACACGTTCCTCGCTCCACTGGGCGCCTTCTACCAGTCGGTGGTGCTGCCCAACTACGGCTTCTACGGCACATTCCTCACGATCGTCGAGATCGCCGCGGGCCTGGCGCTGCTGTTCGGGGTGCTCACCCGCGCCGCGGCGCTGGGCACCGTGGCGCTGATCGGCCCGATCTGGGTCATGTACCTGGCCTCGGCCGCCACCCAGTACCTGTGGACCTACCCGGTCGACCTGCTGCCGCTGCTGCTGCTGCTGCTGCTCGCGATCTACCCGACGGGCCGCATGTGGGGCCTCGACGGGCGCCTCGCCGCACGCTTCGGCGACCGCTGGCCGTTCTGACCCGCACCACCGCCAAGCAGCACACCGTCCGCATGCGGAAAGAGTTCCGGTCGACTAGGTGACCGAGCGCCCCCGGGGCCGCAGCGGTCGCACGTTCGGTGTGGCCTGCCGGGATCAGCCCGGCGCGGAGCGGTTCCGTTCGCGCGCGACGTCGGCGATCCGGGCGGGCGCGGCCCGGTCGTCGGGGGTGGCGGGCCGCCAGAGCCGCTCGACCCGCCCGTCGACGACCAGCGTGTCACCGCCCATCTGACGGGTGTCCTCCACCGGCTTGTGCAGCCTCGCGCCCCGGAGCTTGAGCAGCGCGTACCGGGCGATCGTGCCCGGCGAGTAGACCTGCCAGATCGGCGCCCGGCGCAGCCCCAGCCGGTGGTAGAGCACCCGGTCGGGATCCGAGAGGACCAGCCCGGTCAGCCCGAGGTGGCGCCCCAGCGGGGCGAGCGCGTCGGCCGGGCTGAACCCGACGACGACCAGCGGGACGGCACCGTCGAGCTCGCTCTGCACCTGGACCAGGTGCTCCTGGCACGGCAGTCAAAAGCGGTGCCGGATCAGTGTCACGACCGTGACGCCGGCGAGGCGCCCCAGGTCGACGGGGCCGCCGGTGGAGACGTCGGTCAGCACGACACCCTCGAGCGGGGTGTCGACGGTCAGTTCACGCACGGGCGTCCTCGTTCTCGGTGGTGGTGACGATCCGGTGCGCGGCGGGCAGCACCCGGCAGGCGGACGGGGGGAGCTGGAGGTGGACCCGCTCGCCGGGCTCCACCGGGACGGCGGGCGCCACCGTGGCGGTGAGCACCGTGGCGCCCCCGTCCACCACGGCGACGACGGTGCGGTGCGTGCCGCGGAACCGCGTCTCGCGCACGGTGGCGGTGACGGTGTTGGGTGGGCCGTCGGCGCCGAGCAGGCGCACGGCCTCGGGGCGCACGACGAGCACCCCGGGCCCGCCGGGCGCGGGATGGGCCAGTCGCAGCTCGCCGAGCGGACAGGTGAAGCTCGACCCGACCGCGGTGCCGGGGATCTCGTTCGTCCCGCCGAAGAACCGGGCGGCGGCCAGCGTCGGCGGGTCGGTGTAGAACGACGACGGCGGCCCGGCGCCCTCGATCCGGCCGCCGAGCATCAGCACCACGGTGTCGGCGAGGTCGACGGCCTCCTGCTGGTCGTGGGTCACGAACAGCATCGTGATCGACAGCTCCCGCTGCACCCGGCGGACCAGCTCCCGCATCCGGTGCCGCAGCTCGGCGTCCAGGGCCGAGAACGGCTCGTCGAGCAGCAGCACCCGCGGGTCGAGCACCAGCGCCCTGGCCAGTGCCACGCGCTGCTCCTGCCCGCCCGACAGCTCCCCGACCCGGCGCCCGGCCAGCTCCGGCAGCCCGACGAGCTCGAGCATCTCCCCCACCCGCCGGCGCCGCGCCGCCCGCCCGACCCCGCGCATGCGCAGCCCGAACGCGACGTTGTCGCCGACGGTGAGGTGGCCGAACAGCAGCGGCTTCTGGAACACCATGCCGACCGGCCGGCGCTCGGCGGGCGTCGAGTCGAGCGGGGTCCCGTCGACGCTCACCTCGCCCGAACCCGCGGTGAGCAGCCCGGCGACGACCTTGAGCACGGTGGTCTTCCCGCAGCCCGACGGGCCGAGCAGCGCGGTCAGCGTGCCCGCGGGCACGGCCAGGTCGATCCCGTCGACAACGGGGACGCCCGGTTCGTAGGCCACCCGCAGCCCGGTGATTGCCAGCTCCCCGCCGGTCACAGGCGGCCGAACCCGACGACGGCGGCCCGGTCACCGGTGAGGAACCGCGCGGTGAGCCCGACCAGCCGCTGCGGGGGCGCGGCTATCACCAGCGACAGCGCCGCCGCCGCGGTGAGGTCGGCCGAGCCGATCGAGGCGAACAGCAGCAGCGGCAGCGTCTGCACGGTGCCCCCGCCGATCAGCAGCGTGAGGATGTACTCGCTCCAGGAGATCAGGAACGCGAACAGCGCGGCGACGGCCAGGCCCGGGGCGACCGCGGGCAGGGTCACGTGCCGCAGGCGGCGCAGCGGGCCGGCACCGAGCACCCGCCCGGCGTCCTCGACGTCCACGTCGAACGACGCGAACGACGCCGCCATCACCAAGCTCGCGTAGGGGACGGTGGGGATGAGCTGCACCAGCACCACCCCGGCGACGGTGTCGGCGAGGCCGAAGCGGATGAAGAACACCTGGATGCCCAGGGTCACCGCCAGCGTCGGCACCAGCACCGGCACCAGCAGCAGCAGCTGGATCGCCCGCCGCCCCGGGAACGCGTAGAGGCCCAACGCCCGGCCCGCCGCCGCACCGGCCAGCGTCGCGAGGACGGCCACGCTCGACGCGATCAGCACCGAGGTGCCCAGCGCGGACCGCACGGCGGCCTCCCCCAGCAGGGCCAGGCCGCGACCGGAGATGGTCGGCAGCAGGGCCGGGTAGCGGAACTCCCCCGCCACCGCCCACAGCAGCAGCGGGACCAGCGGCGCCAGCAGCCCGACGGCGAGCAGGCCGACCCCGAGCTTCTTCATCGGCGCAGACCTCATCGCCGCAGCCGTTCGCTCAACGACAGATACGCCACCGCGCAGGCCCCCACGAGCAGCGCTGTGAGCACGGCGATCGCCATTGCGAGCGGCCGCGCGGCCAGGTCCGGGTCGCGGAACTGCTGGTAGGCGACCACCGGCAGGGTCGCCGGGAAGGGGCGGCCGAGCAGGAACGGCACCTCGTAGGAACCGAGGGTGAACGCGAACACCAGCACCGACGCGGCGGCCACCGCGGGCGCCAGCACCGGGGCGAGCACGTGCCGCAGCCGCTGCGCGGCGTTCGCGCCGAGCGCGCGGGCGGCGTCCTCCAATTCGGCCACCCCGGACGACAGCGCGGCCAGCACCACGACGGCCACGAACGGCGCCTCCTTCCAGACGTAGGAGGCGATGATCCCCCAGCCGAACGCGTCCTGGGTCAGCGCCGGGAACCCGGACGGGTCCTCGATCAGCCCGAGCGCGGCGGCCGCCCGCGAGAGCGCGCCGCTCTGCCCGAGCAGCAGGATCATCGCGAGCGCGGCGACGGCGTGCGGCAGCGGCAGCGTCACCTGCAGCAGCGCGGCGAACCCCCGCCGGTGTCGGCCCAGCGACCGCACCAGCAGCGCCGCGGCTGTGCCGAGCACCGCGGCGGCCGCGGTGGAGATCAGCGCGACCCGCAGCGTGATCCCGATCGACGCGCGCACCGCGGGGTCGGCCCACAGCGCGCGGTAGGCGTCGAGCGAGAGGTCCCGGGCGGGGAGGAACGGCTGGAAGCCGACGCTCTGCGCGACCGCCTGGGCCAGCCCGCCGCCGAACAGCACGACGACGACCAGCAGTGCGGGCGCGAGCAGCAGCGCGATGCGCAGCCCGCGGGGCAGCCGGGCCGGGCGCGTCGCGGGGCTCACCGCTGCAGCACCTGCGCCGTCCACCCGTCGTCGACCGCCGCGGCGACCTCGGCGTCGAGTTCGGGCAGCGTGCGGGCGGTCAGCTCGGTGAGCGGCAGCACCGACGGGCCGAGGTCGACGGCGTCGAACTCCGCGCGCAGGTCCGCGGGCACCCGGTCGAGGTCGATCACCGGGTAGATCCCCCCGTCGGCGTAGAACCGCAGCTGGGTCTGCGGGTCCTGCAGCAGGTCGGCCAGCACCAGCGCGGCGGCCCGGTCGGCGGCGTCGGCGGGGATCGCCAGGTAGCTGGTGTTCGCGATGTTCCCGACGTCCGGCACAGTGGTGCGGGTGGTGGCCGGGAAGACCCCGTCGGCCACCTTCGACGACACCGTGCCCGGCCCGTAGGTGAGGAACGCGGAGATCTCGCCGGTCGCGTAGAGCTGCTCCACGGCGTCCTGGCTGGTCGGGTAGGTCTCCCCGGCCCGCCACAGCGCGGGCTCCAGACCGACGAGGCGGGTCCACAGCTCGTCGGCCAGCGCCGGGTCGAGCCGACCGGTGAGCGCGGTGGGGTCGCCCGCCGTGTCCCTCGCCGTGTCGTAGAGGAACGTCCGCACCGCCATCGACCCGGTGAAGTCCGGCGGGGCCGGGTAGGTGAAACGGCCCGGGTTCGCCCGCGCCCAGTCGGTCAGGGCGGTCAGCGAGGCGACGTCGGCCGCGCCCAGCGCGGCGCTGTCGTAGACGAGCGCGGAGTTGGCCTGCTGCCACGCCGCCTCGCAGCCGTCGACGGGCACCCCGAAGTCGGTGGCCACCGCGGGCAAGGTGAGGTCGACGTAGCGCGCGTTCGGCAGCTGCTCGGGGTACCCGCAGGCCCACAGGTCGGCCTGCTTGCCGGTGGCGAAGTTCTCCCCGTTGACCCAGATCGCGTCGACGGTGCCGGACCCGGCCCGGCCGGCCTGCCGCTCGGCGAGCACCTTGTTCACCGCGTCGCCGGTGTCGGCCACCGACACCACGTTGAGCGTCACCCCGAACTCGTCGGCCAGCCGGGGGGCGACGTGGCCCTGCACCACACCGTTGATCGCCTCGTCGCCGGTGAACATGTACCAGTCGAGGGTCTGGCCGCGCGCCGCATCGAGAACCGCGGGCCAGTCCGCGGGGTCAGGCGACCCGGCGTCGACCGGGGCGGCGGTGGCGCACGCAGTCAGCAACGCGGTGGCGCCGCAGAACAGGGCGACGAGGCGGGAACCGGGGCGCACGTCGGTGCCTCCGTGGGATACGCGGGGAGCCCGATCCGTCTGATACGGCCGGCGCAGGTCGGGTGGGGAACCCGGACGGGCGGCAGATGCTTCCGCGATCGGGGAAGAGATCGCCGCGCGGTCGGGGTTCCGAAGGCGTGAACGACGACACCGTTCCCGACTTCCGGACCGACCGATGGTGGATCCGCCCGTTGGTCCTGCTGGTCCTGCTGGGGATCGGCGTGGCCGCGGCGATCACGGTCGGGGTCCCCCCGGTCGAGGACGTCCGGGCCTGGGTGGGCGCGGCGGGATGGGCCGGCCCGGTCGTGTTCGCCGGGCTCTACGCGGTACTCGCCCTCACCCCCGCGCCGGCCACCCTGCTCAGCATCGCCGCCGGCCTGCTGTTCGGCCTGGGAGGCGGCGTCACCGTCGTCATGACCGGCGCCCTGCTCAGCGCGATCGGGGCGTTCGGCCTGTCGCGCAGCCTGGGTCGGCGTGCTGTCGAACGGGTCGACAGCGACCGACTGAACCGCCTCGACGCCCTGCTCCGCCGCCGCGGGCTGCTCGCCGTGATCGGCGTCCGGCTGGTGCCGCTACTGCCGTTCAACGCACTGAACTACCTGTGCGGCCTGACCGCCGTACGCACCCGCGACTACATCGCCGGCACCGCGGTCGGGATCCTGCCCGGGGCCACCGCCTACGTCGCGATCGGCGCGTTCGGCGCCCAACCGGGCTCGCTGCCGTTCCTACTCGCCGTCGGCGGGCTCGTCGCGCTGTCGGTGGCCGGGCTCGTCGTCGCCCGCCGCCGCCGCGCCGAACCGGCCACCTGATGTTCGACGCCCGCGCCCGCCGACTGCTCGAGCCCCCGCTGGATCGCGCGGCCGCCGTTCTCGACGTCGGCGCCATCACCCCGGACCGGCTCACCGCCGCCGGGCTGCTGCTCGGCCTGACCAGCGCCGGGACCGCCGCACTCGGCTGGTGGACCGCGGCGGTACTGCTGTGGCTGGCCTCCCGCCTCGCCGACGGCCTCGACGGCCCGCTCGCCCGCCGCCGGCGTGGAACCGCTCAGGCCGCGGGGGCCGGCCCCCGCGGAGACGGCGACGCCGGAGCGGGCGGGTTCTTCGACATCACCGCCGACTTCACCGTCTATGGCGCCACCGTCGTCGGCGTCGCGGTGGGCAGCAGCGCCGAGCTCGGCGGCGGCCCGCTGTGGCCGTTCCTACTGGTGCTGCTCGCCTACTACGTCAACGGCGCCGCGTTCCTGGCGTTCTCCTCGATCGCCGAGCGCACCGGCCGCACGATCGACGACGGCCGGTCACTGTCGTTCCTCGGCGGCCTCGCCGAGGGCGGCGAGACGATCCTGGTGCACACCCTGTGGCTGCTGTTCCCCTTCTGGGCGCCGCAGATCGCGGTGGTGTGGGCCGCGGTGGTGGGCATGAGCGCCACCCACCGGATCGTGACGGGCTACCGCGCGCTGCGGTGAGACCCCGCGCCCCGGTCCAGCCAGCGGCGGCGCAGCGCGGTCGCCGCGTGTGTGGCGCGCCTCGCCACCGGTCCCGCCAGCTGCTCGCGCACCTCGGCGACGGCGGCGTTCCACGGACCGTCGCCCCAGGTGGGATAGGGGTGCATGACCCCGGCCAGGTCCCGGGCCCGCAGGCCCCGGTGGACCGCGAGGGTGAGCTCGGCCAGGGTCTCCCCCGCCCGCGGGCCGACGACGGTGGCCCCGACGACACGGCCGCGCCGGTCGAGCACCAGCCGGGTGAAACCGACGGTGCGTCCCTCGGCGATCGCCCGATCGACCTCGCCGTGCCACCGGGTCCGGGTGGTCGTGCCGTCCGATTCCGCGGGCACCCCGACCGACGCCACCTCCGGGGAGGTGAACGTGACGCGGGGAACCGCGGTGACCTCGGCGGCCCGGCGCACACCCAGCACCGCGTTGGACGCCGCGGTCGATCCGTGCACCCCCGCGACGTGGGTGAACTGCGGGTGGCCGGTGACGTCCCCGGCCGCCCAGATCCGCGGGTTGCTCGTGCGCAGGTGCGCGTCGACGGCGACGAACCCCCGGTCGTCGGTGGCGACCCCGGCCGCGGCGAGCCCGAGGCCGCGGGTGTCGGGGCGGCGGCCCACGGCGACGAGCACCCGGTCCGCGGGGATCCGGCGCCCGTCACCGAGCACCACGTCTGCCCCCTCCACCGCGGTGACAGGGGACCCGGTGAGCACCATCGCGCCGTCGCGGGCCAGCGCCTCGGTCACCAGCCGGGCGGCGTCGGGGTCCTCGTTGCCCAGCACCCGGTCGGCGGCCTCGACGATCGTGACCGTGCTGCCGAGGCGGGCGAAGGCCTGTCCCAGCTCGCAGCCGATCGTGCCGCCGCCGAGCACGACGAGGCGGTCGGGCCGCTCGGTCAGGTCCCATACCGAGTCGCTGGTCAGCGGGTCGGTCTCGGCGAGCCCGGGGATCGGTGGGAGGAACGGGTCCGATCCGGTGGCGACCAGCGCCTGCCGGAACCGCAGCCCCCGGCCGTCGACCTCGGCCGTCGCCGGGCCGGTGAACATCGCTGTCCCGGCCGCGTACACGACATCCGCAGCGCGCATCGCCTCCGGCGAGTCCACGGGCTCGATCGTCGCGATCGCGGCCCGCACATGGGCCATCACCTCGTCGAACGCGACCCGGACCCCGTCGACGTGCACCCCGAGACGAGCGGCGCCGCGGGCGTCCGCCGCGGCCGACGCCGCGGCGAGCAGCGCCTTGCTCGGGACGCAGCCCGTCCACAGGCAGTCCCCGCCCGGCCGGTCGCGCTCCACCATCAGCACCGACGCCCCGAACGACGCGGCCGTACGCGCCCCGACCAGGCCCGCGGTGCCGCCGCCGACGACGAGCAGGTCCCACGCGCTCCCATCCGGTGGGGGCGGGAGGGCTGATGAGGTCATCGGCTTCCGTTCCGTCGGCGGGCGGTGGGCATCGGGAGCAGGACGGTCAACTCGACGTTCTCCTTCGGGTCCAGCACGCTGTGCTGTACGCAGGCCGGGACGAGCGTCCCGGTCTCGGGGTGGGCCATCGCGTAGTGGCACGCGGCGAGGCGCTCCTGGGTCTCCCGCAGCCGGGGGTCGTCGCTCACGATGCCCTGCTGCGTGAGCTCCCAGGCGGGTGCGACGTCGACGGCGTCCATGAACCGGTGCATCACGAACGTCACCGGCCGGGCGCGGTGACGCAGCAGCGGCCCTAGCCCGACCCGGCGCACCGTGCGCGCCGCCCAGCCGAGCGCCACCGCCAGGACGCGCGGGTGCCGCGCCACCAGCCGCGCCAGCTTCACCGCCAGCAGCCGCCGGGGTGTGGCGGCGAACCCGACCCCCGAGAGCCGGCGGAAGACCTCGTCCCGGACGCGCAGGTCGCGCGGGTCGTCGCCGTCGAGCACCGGGTGCCAGCGCGGCCCGACGTAGAAGCCGTACGCGGTCCGGTTGCAGCGCACGTCACCGTTCTCGAACACCCGGTGATCCAGCCGGGTGCCGGCCCCGCGCTCGATCTGCGCCCACACCGCGTCCGCGCTCATGTCCCCGGCGCGGTACTCCTCGTGCCAGCGCCGGTCGTCGCCGACGAAGGCGGCGGGTTGGAACGACAGCATGCCCCAGTGCACCTTCCCGCTGGCCATCCGGGCGACCTCGCGCACGACGTCGGCCACCTCCCCCACATTCGCCGGGGTGACCGTCATGTTGTGCGCCAGGAACGAGCGCACCCCGTGCTCGCGGCGCAGCCGCGCGAACCGCTCGACGAAGCGGTGCCGGTAGGGGTGCAGCGATGCCTCGTCGGGCGGGCGCGGGATCCCACGACGGCCGAACATCAACGAGTCGAAGTGCCCCGCGAACGACACCCGGTCCAGCCGCCTGCGCCCGTCCGGGCCCAGCACCAGCCGGTCGAGGTAGTCGTCGTCGATGTCCCCGTGGGTCATGCTCATCGGTTCCCGCCCGTGCCGCCGCATGATCAGTAGCGACTCGGCGTGGTCGTCGGGCGGCAGCAGCGTGACCTCGCCGCCGATCAGCTGCGCGTGCGCCCGCGGCCCGCGCAGCCGCTGCAGCGTCGCCATCTGCGCCCGCACCTGCGCGCGGGTGTGCGCGCCGTCGACGCGGACCCGGTTGGCGTCCCGGGAGTGGTAGCAGGGCGTGCAGGCAAGGTCGCACGCCGGGAACACGCCGTGCGTGCCCTCGCAGCCCACCCCGAACCGGCCCAGGACCTGACCCGCGGTCTTCACCACGTCGGGCAGTTCCGCCCAACGGCGCGCGAGCGCCGCAGCGAACGCCGGGTCGGCGGGCCGGGTCCGCCGCTCCCGTGCGCGCAGCCGATCGAGCACGTCGTGATCCCTTCCCCTGCACCGACGGTCGTGGTCGGGCAGGAAACCCGGGCCGGATCACGGATCTTCCACGAACTCTCAGCCGCGCGACTCGCAGTAGGACTTGAGCCCCTGCAGGCCGTCCTCGATCGCCGGCCCGAGCGTGCCCGCGACCTCGTCGGGGGTGACCTCGGTGCTGTAGACGACCAGGCTGGCGCCGCCCTGCTCAAGCACGTCGACGGTGCCCAGGTGCGAGTCCACCGGGACCCCGCCACCGACGATCCGGTACTGGAACCGGCGCAGCTCGGCGTCGTTGGTGACGATCTCCTCGTCGAGCGGAACGTCCCCGTCGAGCATGCAGTGCCGCTCGCCGGAGTCCGCGGTCGAGGTCCGCACCATCGGGAACCAGGCCGAGATGTTGCCGGCATCGCTCACCACCGACCACACCTCGTCGGCGGGACGGTCGATCGTCAGGTGGGTACGCAGTGTTGCCATCAGATACGGCTCCTTCTTGTCGGGTGTTGCGTCATCGTTCAGCGGGCGGGCAGGGCCGTGAGAGCCCTGGCCACGTCCACCAGGTCGTCGCCGATCACGTCGGCCCGGGTGAAGATCTCCGCGTAGTGCCGCTCCAGCCGCCCGGCCCAGCCGGTGGTGAGGCCGGCTGCGTGGGCGCCGTGGCAGTCGAAGGCGTGCACCGCCACCAACGCCACCTGCTCGGCAGGACGGCCGATCCGGGACAGGGCGTGGTCGTACACCGCGCGCGGCGGCTTCCACATCCGCACGTCGGCCACGCTGATCACCTGGTCGACGAACCGGTCCAGGCCGCTGCGGTCCAGGAACGCCTCGGTGGCCTCCCGGGCGCCGTTGCTCAGACACACCACCGAGATCCCGGCTTCGGTGAGCACCTGCATCGCCTGCTCGGCGTCGGGTTGGGCGGGCAGCGTCGCGAAGCCGTCGAGCACGTGGGCGACGTCGTCGTCGGAGAGCGGCCCCCGACCGTCCCGCGCACTGCCAATCACCCGCAACGCCGCCGACGCCACCGTCGGGAACGGCTCGTAGTCACCGGCCAGCGTCAACGCCATGCCGTCGCGCAGCATCCGGTCGAACCAGCGTTCCAGCGTCGAGTCGGGCAGGCCGACCTCGACGAACCGGCGCCGCAGCGGCTCCAGCGAGATCAGGGTCTCCACGACGTCGAAGGCGACGGTGTGCGGGCGGTGGACCACGGGGGCTCCATTCTTCGGGGGATGTCGGACGGAACGAGGTCCACCCTGATCGCGGTGACCGCTGACCCGGAGCAGGGAAACCCGCCGGTGCCGACCGCCAACCGGGGATTGTCAGCGAGGTGACACCATCAGCGGGTGGAGTTCAGCCGGTGGTCCGAGGCGCTGCGGACCGCCCGTGCCGGATCGGTGACCGCCGACGCCCCCGTCCGCGACGCCGCGTGGGTCGCGCGCTGCGTCGGGCGGGGCACCAACGCGCCGCTGGCTCCGGCCGACGTGGCCGCGTTGGCCGCGACCCTGCAGCCCGTCGAGCTGGCCGCCGGGCAGCCGCTGTTCGGGGTGTCGACCGGATCGGACCCCGGTGTCTGGATCGTCCGGTCGGGCCACGTCGAGCTCAGCGTCGCCTCCGGGCGCAACCGGGTCGTGGTCGGGGTGCTCCGCCCCGGCGACGTCGAGGGCGACATCCCGCTGCTGCTCGGCCTGGCCCTGCCCTACGCGGCCCGCGCCGTCGACGCCGTCAGCTGCCTGCACCTGCGCCCCGCGGACTTCGAGGACCTGCTCGCGCGGCACCCCGCGATCGCCCGCCGGTGGCTCTCCAGCGTCGCGCAACGCCTCGCCGCCAGCCACGAACGGCTGATCGCGATGCTGGGCAGGCCGCTGCCCGCCCAACTGGCCGGGCTGCTGCTCGACGAGGCGGACGGCGCCCCGGACGGCAGCGGGGTCGTGCGCCTGCCGCAGCGCACCCTGGCCGCGATGCTCGGCGTCGCACGGCCCTCGCTCAACAAGATCCTCAAGGACTTCGAGCGGCACGGGCACGTCGAGGTGGGCTACTCCACGGTGCGACTGATCGACGTCGCGGCACTTCGACGGATCCGATCGGCCTGATCCTGTCATCTCGCTGCCTGATCCTGTCGTCTCGCTGACAGTGCCGGTGTGAACCCCGGCCGTGCCCGGTTACCCCGGGGAGTCCGAGCACGACAGCCGACCACCAGGAGCCACACCATGCCCCGCGTTCCCGTCCACACCCTCGACGACGCCCCCGAACAGACCCGACCCACGCTCGAGACGCTGAGCAAGAAGATGGGCAAGCTGCTCAACATCCACAGCCTGATGGCCCACTCCCCCGTCGTCCTCGCCACCTACACCGCCATGCAGGAGGCCATCGCCACCCACGGCACCTTCGACCCGAAGACCCGCGAGGCCATCGCCCTGGCCGTCGGCGCGGCCGACAACTGCGACTACTGCCAGTCCGCGCACACCCTCGGCGGCAAGGCCGCGGGCCTCGACGCCGACACCATGCTGGCCGCCCGGGCCGGACGGCCGACCGGCGACGACCGGCTCGACACCCTGCTCGCCGTCGTCCGCGAGGCCACCCTCGACGTGGGCGCCGTGCAGGACGGCACCTGGAAGCAGGCCCAGGCCGCAGGCTGGAGCGACCAGGAGCTCACCGAGGCGTTCGCCCACATCGCCGCCAACCTCTACACCAACTACTTCAACCACTACGTCGGCACCGAGCTCGACGTCCCCCAGGCCCCGGCCGTCTGAGCCCGAGCATCATCAGGGACCCGGTCGTCCGCAGCGGACGGCCGGGGTTCCGCTCCGCGGCGAGCAGCCGCGGCCCCCGACCTCGTTCGGGAAGGAACCCCCATGGCAGATGACGGGTACAAGGCTGACGGGTACAACTACGTCGACTTCGCCGAGCACGTGGCGCACGATGGTCTGGCGGGTTTCGACCGGTTCGCCGACCGGATGCACGCCGGGTCGAGGGCTCCGTCGTTCCCGCTGACCCGCCTCGACGACGCCACGACCATCGAGCTGGATCGGCTGTGGCGGCGCACGCCCACGGTGCTGGAGTTCGGCTCGTTCACTTGACCGTACTGCTCCGCAGAGGGTCCTCTGCTCGACGAGCTCGCCGGCCGCTACCCCGAGCTGAACTGGGTGTTCGTCTACACCCACGAGGCACATCCCGGTGAGCGCGTGCCCCACCACGACACCTTCGAGACCAAGCTCGCGAACGCCCGCCTGCTGCGGGACGAGATCGGTATCAGCCGCCCGATCCTGGTCGACGACCTGCCCGGCACCGCGCACCGGGCCTACGGCGGCCTGCCCAACATGACCTGGGTGGTCGACCGCGGCGGCACGATCGCCTACAAGGCGAGCTGGACGAGCGCGGCGGGCGTCGAGTCGTTCGTCCAACGCTACGTCGAGGCCCGGCGCGACCGGCCCAGCGGCGCCCAGATCGGTCCGTACCACACCGAGCAGCTCGAGTGGCGAGCGATCGACCAGGAGGCGTTCCTGGCCCGGCTCGAGCGCAACGGCCCGGCCGCCCTCGAACAGTGGCACCGGGCGGGGCTCGGGCGCAGCTCGTAGCCGCGCACCGCCCTGCCGGCGATGCCCGGTCCGGCGGGACTCAGCCGGCGGGGCGGTGCACACCACCCGCCGCGGCGTTGACGCCCTCGGCCGGCGTGGGCGGCCCGGGCCCGGGCTCGGTCAGCCCGACCGCGCCGACCTCGGGGTCGACGAACACCGCGTGCGGGACCATCCGCCCCGCGATGCTGCGGTCCTGGCCGCGGGACACGGTGCGGTAGACGACGTCCGCGTCGTCGCGCGCGGTGTGGGTGAACAGCTCCCCCACCGCGGATGCCGCCCAGCCTCCACAAGTCCTCCACCGGGATCCGCAGCGCGTTGTCCACGGGCAGGAACCCCGACCGGGCCGGTTCCAGGCCGAGCAGGTCGAGCCGATCGGTGTCGGGCGGCCGGCCCGCGGCGATGAGTAGTGGTCCATCGACTCGGCACGCTCCACCGCCCGGTACGAGCCGTCCCGGATCGAGTCGGCGATCTCGTCCTTGCGGGCGACCACCGTGGGCAGGTCGACCACCACGTCGCCGACCCGCACCCCGAACTCGGCCGCCCGCCGCACCTGATGCGCCACCTCCGCCGAGGCGATCATCGTCTTGGTGAGGATGCAGCCACGGTTGAGGCGGGTGCCGCCCAGCTTCTCCTTCTCCACGAACGCCACACGGCCGTGCCGCGCCGCGCGCAACGCCAACGGCAGACCGGCCATCCCGCCGCCGATCACCAACGTCTGACAGCGCTCGGTCATCCGGATCCTCGCTCCCCGCCGGCGTCGGTCGTCGGCCCGCCCCAGGGTCACCGGCGCGGCGCGGGCCACGCAGGCCTCGCGACCCGTTCGAGTACCGACCGCCGCCGAACCCAAGATCACCACCACGGAACGAGGAACAGGCCACACAGCACACCCCCGCTACCCGACCACCGTTCAAGACCTCGCGGCCGGGCGTCGCCAAGTCCGTGATCCGCTAGTCCGGTACGGCTGCGCGCGGGTCCAGCGGGCCGGCCAGCCGGGGGCCGGAGAGCCGACGTTCGAGCCGGCTGAGCCCGGTCCGCACCGGCTGGGCCAGGAACTGGCCGAGCACCACACCCGCCGCGAGGACCAACCCGATCGCGACGGCGGTCATCAGCCCGACCAGGCTGCCGCCCGCCACCAGCTCGTAGAGCCCGCGGTAGGTGGAGAACCCGGGCAGCAACGGGGTGATCCCGGACATCGCGACGACCAGCGGTGTGATCCTGAGCCCGCGGGCGAGCAGACCTCCACCGAAACCGGCCAGCGTCGCCGCGACGGCGGACGCCTGATGGGGTGGATGCCCGCGGAGATCAGCAGCGTGTTGACCGTGACGCCGATCGCGCCGGCCACGGCGGCGACGGGCAGGGCCCGCAGGCGGGCGTACCCGGCCAGGGCGAAGAAAGCGGCCGCCCCGGCACCGGCGAGCGCCATGACCGGGAGCAGCGCCGGGCCCGCGGTCGGGAGCTCGGGCGGGTTGGGCGGCAGACCGAGCAGCGGGGCCGCCTGCAGTGCCAGCACCACACCGGCGATCAAGCCCGCGCTGAGCTGCGCGATCTCCACGGCCCGACCCGCCGCCGTGATGCTGTACCCCGTGATCGCGTCCTGCATCGCCGCCACCGAGGACATCCCGGACAGCATCACGGTGATGGCGGCCGCACTGACCAGTGTCGGACGGTCGATCGGCACCAGATCGGCGGCGGTGATCAGGGTCGCGGCCAGCGTGGCGACCAGGCCGCCGACGACCTGTTGGAAGAACGGCGGCACCCGGTAGCGGTTGAGCCCGGCCGACCCGGTCGATCAGGGCACTGATGACCAGCGCGCCCACCGACGCGGCGAGCCCGCCGCCCAACAGCCAGCCCACGCAGAACGCCAGCCCGCCCCAGGCCGCGGTGGAGACCCAGCGAGGGTAGAGCCGCGGGGCGTCAAGGATCCGGTTGAGCTCGGCGTAAGCGTCGTCGGTGTGCAGCCTGCCGTCCACCATGTCCCGGACGAGCTCCTCGGTGGCGGTGAGCTGCCCGTAGTCCAGGCCCGCGGTCGCGCACCACGCGCACCGAGGTGACCGACGGGTACTCGCTGCCGCGCAGACACGTCGCCACGAGCGAGGTGTGGTTGACGTCGACCTCGCAACGGGGCAGACCCAGCGCGTAGGACACACAGAGCACGGTGGCCGAGACGTCGGCACCGCCCGCACCGCTGGAGAGCTGGATCTCCCCGATGCGCAGCGCCGAATCGAGCACCGTGTGCACGGTCTCGGAGTCCGGCGGCGGCGGACCCACCGGTGCCTCGTCCGCCGCTGGCTGCTGCCCGGTCCGACGGCCGTCGGACTCGTGGTGGCCGCGCCGGGGGAACCTCATGAGCCCGCCGAGCCGACCCTGGTGGAGCACACCGCGCTCGCCCGACCGCTGCGCGCGGGCCTCGTCGCCGAACTCGTCGATCTCATCTCCACCCTTCTCCGGCGAGCCGGACCGCCGCCCACCGCGTCCCGGGTGCCGTCGACCGACTCCCGGGAATGATCATGCGCCGGGTCGGGTTCCGAACGCGTGACCCTCGCCCGACACACCATCGGCGGTGCCGGAGCCCCGCTCGCCGCCCGCCTCGACCTGCCACTCGGACCGCCGCTTGGCCTCGCCCTGCTCGCGCACTGCTTCACCTGCAGCAAGGACCAGCTTGCCACGGCGCGGACCGCGCGCGGTCTCACCTCCCGCGGGATCGGGGTGCTCCGCCTGGACTTCACCGGGCTGGGCGAGTCCGGCGGGGAGTTCAGCGACTCGACGTTCTCGATGAACGTCGAGGACCTCGTGCGGGCCGCCGACTGGCTGCGGGCCGAGATCGGCGCCCCCACCCTGCTCGTCGGGCACTCGCTGGGCGGTGCCGCCGTCATCGCCGCGGCCGCCCGGATCCCGGAGGTGCGGGCCGTCGTGACGATCGGCGCACCGTTCTCGCCCGACCACGTGACCCACCTGTTCGACGCGGCCCGTCCCGAGATCGAGGCCGACGGCATCGCCGCGGTGCACATCGGCGGGCGCCCGTTCCAGGTCAGCCGCGCCTTCCTCGACGACATCGCCGACCAGCCCCAGCGCACCCGCCTCGCCGCGCTCGATCGCCCGCTGCTGGTGCTGCACGCACCCGACGACGACACCGTCGACGTCGCCAACGCACGATCGATCGTCGACGCCGCCGGGGCCGCGGCGTCGTTCGTCGCCCTCGACGGCGCCAACCACCTGCTCACCCGCGCTGCCGACGCCGACCGGGTCGCCGCCCTCATCTCCGCCTGGGCCGCGCCCTACCTCGACCAGGCCCAGCTCGACCAGACACAACCCGACCAGACGGCCCCGGAGCCGGGCACCGTCGAGGTGACCGAGAGCGCCGTCGGCCGGTTCACCCAGCGCATCCGCACCCCGCAGCACGAGTGGTCCGCCGACGAACCGCCGTCCACCGGTGGCCTCGGCAGCGCACCCGACCCCTACCAGCTGCTGCTCTCCGCCCTCGGGGCGTGCACGACCATGACCATGCGGATGTACGCCGAACGCAAGGGGTGGGACCTGCGGCGCAGCACCGTAACCCTCACCCACGACAAGTTGCACGCCGCGGACTGCCTCACCTGCGAGACCGACACCGGCCGGCTCGACCGGATCGTCCGCGAGATCCACCTCGACGGCGACCTCGACGACACCCAGCGCGCGACGCTGCTGGCCATTGCCGACCGGTGCCCGGTACACCGCACCCTGCACTCCGAGATCATCATCGAGACCGACGCGGTATGACCGGCGACCACCGACAGCCGCTGAGGCCTGCCGTCACCCGGTGACGTGGCGGCCGGCGCCTGCGACGCCGGGACCACCCGAGCAGCGCACCACCTGCCCCCAGCATCGCGAGCACGGTCCCCAGCGCCCCGCGCAGCCCGGAGGGCAGCTGTCGGAGCGCGTCGGCGACCCGGGTCGACATCCATCGGCGGGGGCCTGCGTGGCGACGTCGCGCAGTGCGGCGGGCCCGGCCGCCGACAGGACGCGCCACATCTCCCCGGTGCCGCGCAGCAGGGCACCGCCCTTCGCCTCGCTCTCGCCGACCGGATCCCGGCGGCCGCTCGCGGCGAGGCGCAGCGCACCGCGCAACGGGCCCGGAGGGCCCGGAACATCACGATTCCGTCCGGGTCCACGAGGTACACGGCGTCGGGCTTCGGGTCGAGGGCGCGGTGCAGGTCGCCGTCGGCGTCGTCGACCGCGACCGGCCACGGGACCGACTCGCGCCGCACGTAGGTCTGGGCCTGGGCCGTCATCGGTCAAGCGACCGATCCGAAGTAGACGGACAGGGGCCGGTCGCCCAGCAGTTCCCGGCTGGTGGCCCGCCCGCCGTCGGTGGTCGGTAGGTCGAAGTCGGGGAAGCGGCCGCCGGGGGCGACACCACCGGAGAACGAGCTGTCCTCGGCCAGCAGGGATGCGCGGAAGTGCAGGTATCGGTACGGCGTCGACACGGACTCTCCTGGTCCTCGGGCGAGACACGCTCGTCGGCCGGGAGATCTGGCCTCGGGCATCGAGATCCGGCTACCGGTCGACGAGCCGGCTACCCGGTCCCCACCCACTGACGTGGCGCTGTGTCGAGATGGCGCGCTCAACACCCGTGCGGTCTCGGTCATTCCGCCGGTCCCGTCCACGGCTCGATGGTGTGAACCACGTCATCGACGCCGAAGGCAACAGAGCCGATCCGGGTTCCTTCAGTGCGGGTCACCGAAATCCCGCAGCGGGAGGAAGTGCCCGGGCATCCCGGTCACCGCCCGTCCCACGTTCACGAAAGGACCTCCTCACATGCGTCTCGTCACGCGTTCCCTCGTCGCCTCGGCCATCGCCGTGCCACTGCTGTTCGTCGGCACCGGAGCCGCCTTCGCCTCGGAGGACACCTCCACCACCGTCGGCGTCGACACCGAGACCAACCTCAGCACGAGCTACAACGGCTCCGACAACGACGACAACGGCCTCCTCGGCGACATCCTCGGCAACGACGACGACAACCGCGACAACGACGACGACGGCCTCCTCGGCGACCTCCTCGGCGACGACGACAACAACAACGACCGGTACGACAACGGCATCCTGGGCGACCTCCTGGGCTGATCGTCGCCACTCCCCGCCCCGAGGCCCGGCTCACGAAGCCGGACCCCGGGGCGCGGCCCGTTCCACCCCCACGAGCAGAGGGATCGCGGTTCGCTTGGCCATCCAGGACGACACCCAAGACATCGCGGGCAGCAGCCGAGGCGAGCTGTTCCGGCGCCACGTGGCGCCACATATCCCGGCCATGCTCGCCGGCGCCCGCGCACTGACCGCTCAGACCGCCGACGCCGAGGACCTCGTCCAGGACACCCTGATCCGCGCCTACCGCTCCATCGACCGCTTCGACGGCGCCCACCCCCGGGCCTGGCTGATGACCATCATGCGCAACGCAGGGGTCAACAGCCACCGCGGCCGGCGGCCCGACCTGCTTACCGACCCCGGCGCCGACCTCGACGGCCTCGGCGAGGCCGTCTCGCAGGACTCGGCGGAGAACGTCGTCCTCGACGCGGAGTTCGACCACGCCGTGCGACAGGCCTTCCGCAGACTCACCGCGCACCAGCAGGCCGCGGTCACCCTCGTCGACGTCGACGGCCTGAGCTACGCCCAAGCCGCCCGACGCCTCGGCGTCCCCGAGGGCACCGTGATGAGCCGACTGCACTCCGCCCGCACCCGGATGCGGCGCCTGCTCGCCGCCGCCGGAACAGTCCCGAGACAAGGTGATGCTCCATGACGGCCTGGACCCGGCTGTCCTACCGCCTCCGGTGCTCCCCGATCGCGCGCAGCCGATGCCGCCGCGCCGGCCGGCTGCTTCAGCACCACCTCGACGGCACCCTCGACGCCCACGACACCGCCCTGCTGCGCGAACACCTCGAACAGTGCAGACAGTGCGGGCTCGAAGCAGAGGTCCACGACCAGATCCGGCAGTCGCTGGTCCGCGGCGGGCGCACCCCCGACGCCGCGGCCGTGCACCGCCTCGAGGAGTTCGCCGCACGCCTGCTCGACGACGACGACACCACCACGGGGTGAACGCGGAGAGCGGCCGCCGCGGATGGTGTCAGCGTGCTGACAGACCCTGCCCCGGCACCGCAGGAATGGGGTTCACCCCGGATGGAACCCACCGCGGATCTGCGGCGGGAACGTGTAGCGATGGGAGAGCAGATGGACCAGCAGGAGTACGACGTCATCGTGATCGGTGGCGGGTCGACCGGTGAGAACGCGGCCTGGTACGCGCGGCACAACGGGTTGACCGCCGCGGTCGTGGAGAGCGAGCTGATCGGTGGCGAGTGCTCCTACTGGGCGTGCATGCCCAGCAAGGCGCTGCTGCGCCCCGGCGAGGCACTCGCCGCCGCCCGCCGGGTGCCCGCCGCCGCGACCGCGGTCACCGGCGGCGTCGACGTGGAGCAGGCCCTGTCCACCCGGGACGCGTTCAGCAGCGGCTGGGACGACGGGCCGCAGGCCGACTGGCTCGCCAACATCGGCGTCGACGTCGTCCGCGGCCTCGGGCGGCTCACCGGTGAGCGGGCGGTCGAGGTCACCGCCGCGGACGGGACGACGACCGCGCTCACCGCCCGCAAGGCCGTCGTCATCGCCACCGGCACCGTCGCGTCGGTCCCCCCGATCGACGGGCTGCGCGACATCACCGTGTGGGACAACCGCGACGTCACCGCGGCCAAGGAGGTCCCGCGCAGGCTGCTCGTGCTCGGCGGCGGCGTCGTCGGCTCCGAGATGGCCCAGGCCTACCGCTGGCTGGGCGCCGAGGAGGTCACCATCGTCGAGCAGACCGACCGGTTGCTGTCCCAGGAGGAGCCGTTCGTGGGCGCCGAGCTGGCCGACGCGCTCACCGAGCTGGGGATCACCGTGCGCACCGGGGCCCGGGCGCAGCGGGCCGTCCGCCCCTCCCCGGACGGCCCGGTCACTCTCGTCCTCGACGACGGCACCGAGCTCACCGCCGACGAGCTGCTCGTCGCCGCGGGCCGCCGGGCCAACACCGACGACATCGGCCTGGCGACCGTCGGTCTGACCGCGGGCGGCTACCTCGACACCGACGACCAGCTGCGGGTCCAGGGTGTCGACGGCGGCTGGCTCTACGCCGCGGGCGACGTCAACGGCCGCGCACTGCTCACCCACCAGGGCAAGTACCAGGCCCGCCTGGTCGGCGACATCATCGCCGGGCACGACCGGGCCGCCTGGGCCGACCACGTCGCCGTCCCCCGGGTGACCTTCACCGACCCGCAGGTCGCCGCCGTCGGCCGCACCGAGCAGCAGGCCCGCGACGCGGGCCTCGACGTCCGCACCGTGAGCTACGACTTCGGCTCCACCGCGGCCGGTGCGCTGGCCGGCAAGGACGTGCACGGCACCGCGCAGCTGGTCATCGACACCGCCCGCCGGGTGGTCGTCGGGGCGACGTTCGTCGGCCCCGGGGTCGGCGAGCTGCTGCACGCGGCCACGATCGCCATCGTCGGCGAGGTGCCGCTGGACACGCTCTGGCACGCCGTGCCGGCCTTCCCGACGCTCAGCGAGGTGTGGCTGCGGCTGCTGGAGGCCGAGCGCGGGGTGTCCTGAGCCGCGCGGGCCCGGAAGGCGACCCCGTCACCGGCTCCACCGGGGCCGGTGCGGGGTCACCGGTCGCGCCTCGGCATGCGCCGCACCGCCGGCAGAGGTCCGGCTGAACCACTCCCCGTACCGCCGCGCCCCCCACGCCGCCGTCGCGCCGTGCAGCACCACGCTGGCCGTGACGGTCACCGCGATCACCGCGAACAGCTCCTCCGCCGCCGGGATGTCCTCGCGCAGCAGGATCAGCCCGAACAGGATCGACGCGATGCCGCGCGGACCGAACCAGCCGACGAACAGCACCGTCGGCCAGGCCACGCGCAGCCCGAGCAGCGAGACCCCGACCGGCACCAACCGCCCGACCGTCAGGATCAGCGCGGCGCACAGCACGACCGGCCAGCTCAGCGCGGACCCGACCCCGACCAGGAAGACGTTGCCGAACACGAAGAACGTCAGCAGCGCCAGCAGCCTGCCGGTGTCCTCGGTGTACTCGTCGAGATGGGAACCCTCCCGCCCGACCACGACCCCGAAGGCGAGCCCACCCACGAACGCCGCGATAAATCCGTTGGCGCCGACCGCGGACGCGCCCGACAGGGCCAGCACCGCGAGCGCCAGGGTCGCGAGCTGCGCGTAGATCCCGCCGATCCACCCGTGCCGCAGCGCCCGGCGCACCAGCCATGCACCCCCACCGCCCACCACCGAACCCACGAGCAACGCGAGCCCGACCTGCTGCGCCACGAACCCGACCCAGAAGCCGGGCGCCCGTTCCGCACCGGTCACCAGCGCGAGGAGCAGCAACACCGCCGGCAACACCAGCCCGTCGTTGAGCCCGGACTCGACGTTGAGGCCCTGCCGGACACGCTGCGGGACGGCCTCGTCCTCGACCACCGCCTGGCCCAGCGCGGCGTCGGTCGGGGCCAGCACCGCCGCCACCAGCGCCGCCTCCAGCAGGCCGACCCCCGGCAGCAGCGCCCAGCCGAGCAGCGCCCCGGACACCAGCGTCAGGGGCAGCCCGATGCCGAGCAACCGGGCCGGGATGCCGAGCTCGCGGCGCAGCGCCCGCACGTCGATCCGCACCGCGTCCCCGAACAGGATCACCGCCAGGGTGACCTCGCCGAGCAGGGCAAGTCCCTCGGCCTCGACCGGCAGCTCGACCAGGCCCACAGCGCCGGTGAGCCCACCGAAGCCGACGAACACCATCGGCATCGTCAGAGGCCATGCCGCCACGCGCCGCGACACCAGCGCGAACCCCAGCACCCCGACCGCCACCACGACGGCGGCGAACGCCGTCATCGGGCCCGGCCCGTCCGGGTCATTGCTCCCGGACCTCCACCCCGCCCCAGAACGCGATCCGGCCCTTCACCCGCCGGGCCAACGGCAGCGGCCGCGAGTAGGTCCACGCCCCGTCGGGCAGCTCGACACCCTCGACGGTCACCGTGAAGTACCGCGCCCGCCCCTTCCACGGGCACACCGAGGTCGTGGCGCTCGGGGTCAGCACCCCGGACCGGACCGCCGAGACCGGGAAGTAGGCGTTGCCCTCCACCATCACCACGTCGTCGGACACCGCGATCCGCTCGTCACCGACCCACGCCGACCGCGCCGCAGTGGCCCGCAACGCCCGGTACAACCCCATCAGCACGGCCAGCAACGCGGCCCCGGCGCCGAGCACGAACGCCTCGGTCACCACGTCGGGGAACCCCCCGAACACCGGCCCCCGCAACAGGTCCGCGCGGGCGAGCCCCACGGTGGCGACCGCCGTCACGGCGAACCCCGCCAACCCCGCCCACGCGACCCGGGCGACGCCGGACCGGTCACCGGAGCGCACGTCCTGCCCCGTCACCCACGGCCACGCCGCCGCGAGCAGAGCCGGAGCGAGATGCCAGGTTGTCGTCGGCCGCCACAGGGCGAGCAGGACCCAGGCCAGCAGGACCACCGCGGACCACCCGGCCCCGGTCCGGCCCGACGGGGCGGCGGCCACCGCCTTCGGCGCGGGGTCGTCGGGGAACTCCGCCCGCACCGCGGCGAGCACCTGCGCGACCGACGGGTTCACCAGTGCCTGCCCGCCGATCACGACCGTCGGCACCGTCTCGTCCCCGCCGGTGGCCCTGCGGACCCGGGCCGCGGCGGACGGGTCCGCCCAGATGTCGTGCTCCACGGTCGCGACGCCTGCCCGGTCCAGGCCCCGACGCAACCTCGAGCAGAACGGGCACCCGGGCCTCCACAGCACTTCGACCCTGGGTACCGACGTCGTGTCCATCTGTTCCTCCGGTCCGGCTCGTCACCGGTTGTTCGACTATGACCGGCGGGGGAACCCCGGCCGGGCGATGACCGATTCCACCCGACATTCCGGCATCGTCATCCGGGGGGATCGTCAACGGGCCGGACCCGGCACGCGGAGAGGAACCCGATGCTCGCCACGCAGAACGGCACCACGAAGTTGACCGCGACCCGGACCCAGGTCCCGGGCCCGGCCGCGCCGCCGAGCAGCACGTCGCCCTGGTTCACCGCCGACAGGATCGTCCCGACGACCGCCGCCACCGGGGCGGCCGTGCGGGCGGTGCGGCCCCGCAGGACCAGTCCGAGCGCCTGCGCGGGACGTGACCAGGTCGCCGGATGTCGGTGCTCTGCGCTCATGCGCCGGGAACCCGCTGATCCGGCACCGGATTCCCAGGAGGGGAATCGCGGCGGGCCGTCCGGGGTTCCGACCCCGTGAACGACCACGCGGCCACGACGCCCGAACCGGGCCGTCGCTCGTCCGCAGCCGCGTTCGCCCGCTACGTCGAGCCGGAGGTCCCGGTCCTCTACCGGGTGGCGCTGACCCTGGCGGGCCAGCCCGCCGACGCCGAGGACCTCGTCCAGGACACCCTGGTGCGCGCCTACCGCGCCATCGACCGCTTCGACGGCGCCCACCCCCGCGCCTGGCTGCTGACCATCCTGCGCAACACCCACCGCAACCGGGCCCGCACCCGCATCCCAGCGCTGCTGCACGACGACGAGCACTCCGCCGGGTTCCTCGACCGCGGCGGTGACACCCGCAGCGCGGAGGACATCGTGGTCGACGCCCAGTTCGAGGCCGTCGTCGCCGACGCACTCGCCGCGCTGCCCACCATGCACCGCACGGTGGTCCAGCTCGTCGACGTCGACGGCCTCACCTACGCCGAGGCGGCCCTCGCCCTCGGGGTCCCGCGGGGCACCGTGATGAGCCGGCTGCACCGGGCCCGTGCCCGTATCCGCACCCGCCTGGTGGCCGCCGGGCTCGTCCCCCACCGGAGCCGACCGTGACCCTGATGTCGTTGTCCGAGATGGCCCGCTGCCTGCGCACCTCCCGGGTGCTGCAGCGCTACCTCGACGGCGAGGCCGACGACCTCACCGCCGCCCGCGTGGCCGAGCACCTCGAGACGTGCCGCCGCTGCGGCCTGCAGGCCCGGACCTACCAGGCCATCAAGGACGCACTGCGCTCCGGTTCCCGCGACGTCGACGACCTCGCCCTGCGCCGGCTGCACGCCTTCAGCCGGTCCCTGGCCGACACCGACGACCCCGGCTGATCACAGGCAGACCCTGACTGGCGGCCCGGAGCCGTATCGCTGCTTCGCCCATCGGTCGCATCGCAATGAGACGACGGAGGGCCATCGCGGTGACCCGCACACAACAGCTGCTCGTCGACGACCCGCTCTGGCTGATCCTGCTCAAGGTGGTGGCGCTGTTCGCGATCGGCGTGGTGCTCACACTTGTCATGATCAACGCCGAGCGCAAGGTCGTGGGCCGGATGCAGCAGCGTCCCGGCCCCAACCGCACCGGACCCGGCGGCTGGCTGCAGTCCCTCGCGGACGGCCTGAAGCTGGCCTTCAAGGAAGACATCATGCCGGTGATGGCCGACAAGCCGGTGTACTTCATCGCGCCGGTCATCGCCACGATCCCGGCGTTCGTCGCGTTCTCTGTCATCCCGTTCGGCGGCGAGGTCAGCATCTTCGGCGAACCCACGGTGCTACAGCTCGTCGACCTGCCGGTCGGCGTGCTGGTCGTGCTCGCGGCGAGCTCGATCGGCGTCTACGGCATCGTGCTCGGGGGCTGGTCCTCCGGCTCGCCGTACCCGTTGCTGGCCGCGCTGCGCAGCGCCGCGCAGGTGATCTCCTACGAGATCGCGCTGGGTCTCTCGATCGTCGCGGTGATCCTGTACGCGGGGTCGCTGTCCACGGCCGACATCGTCGCGGCGCAGGCGAGCGGCTGGTTCGGCTGGCTGCTGATCCCGAGCTTCGTGGTGTTCGTCATCGCGATGGTCGGCGAGACCAACCGCGCGCCCTTCGACCTCCCCGAGGCCGAGTCCGAGCTGGTCGGCGGCTTCCACACCGAGTACTCGTCGCTGAAGTTCGCGCTGTTCTTCCTGGCCGAGTACGTCAACATGGTCACCGTCTCGGCGATGGCCACCACGCTGTTCCTGGGCGGCGGGATGTGGCCGTGGCCGCTCACGTTCCTCAACTCCAGCGGCTGGCTGCAGTTCGTCGCCTTCCTGCTCAAGACGATGATCTTCCTGTTCCTGTTCATCTGGCTGCGCGGCACGCTCCCCCGCCTGCGCTACGACCAGTTCATGCGGCTGGGCTGGAAGGTACTGGTCCCCGGCAGCCTGCTCTGGATCCTCACGATCTTCGCGATCCGCACCTGGCGCAACAGCGAGGGCAGCGACCTCACCGCGCTGCTATTCGTCATCGGCATCGTGCTCGGCGTGGTGCTGCTGGTGGCGTTCCTGGTGCCCGACCGGGCACAGCCCGAGTCGGTGATCGAGCTGGCCTCGGACTACCCGGTCCCGCCGCTCGACCTCGTCGTGCCCACCCGGGCGCGGCACCGGATCGCGGACCGAACAAATCTCCCTGCTGTTGACCGCGACCGGGCGAGCGGCGGTAGGTAGCCGCGTCTGCCCCCTGACCATGGCCGAGAACCTGCGCCTGGTCGCCGGCCTCTTCCGCAGCCAGATGCCCACCTTCTGCTGCGCATGAGACGGCCCGCCCGGCCACGTTCACCTCGCCCCCGGGCCGGGCCCGACCGCACCGCGGCGCCTCGACCGGCGGGCGACAACCGCGCCGCCGGCGGTGAGCCCGACGAGCGCGACGACCGCGACGACGAACGGCCACGAACCAGGCGACGAGCCGTAGGCCCCCAGCGCCACGAACGCGATCGTGCCGGGGATGATGCCCAGCGCGGTGCCCAGGGCGTAGTCGCGGATCCGGACCGCGGTCAGCCCGGCCGCATAGTTGACCGCGGTGAACGGCACCACCGGCACCAGCCGCACCCCGATCACGGCGAGCAGCCCCCGCCGCCGCAACAACTCATCGACCCGAGCCACCCGCGCCCCGGTGAACCGCTCGACAGCACCGCGCCCCAGCAGGCGACCCAACCCGAACGCACCCCCCGCGCCGAGCAGGGCCGCGAGCAGGACCAGGGCCACGCCCGGCACCAACCCGAACAGCACCCCGGCCACGGTGGACAGCACGTTCTTGGGCAGCGGGGCCAGCGTGGCGACCGCGTAGAGCAGCACGAACAGCACCGGCGCCGCGGGCCCGGCCGCAGCGATGTCGGCCCGCAGCGACTCCACGTCGGGCAACCCCACGACGACCGCGACGACGACCGCCGCAGCGACGAACACGGCGAGCACAGCAAGCCGCACCCACACCGCGCGGCCGACCGGCCGAACCTCGGGGGTCACCCCGCGGTCGAGTTCCCCGGGCTCCGCGGCCGCCGGGTCATGCTCGATCACGTCGCGTCAGACCGTCGGTCCGATCCCCGATCATGCCTGCACCTGCACGGTGCGCCCCGGCGTGGACGTCGTCGATCCCCCAGTTCGGTGGCGATGTGCGGCGGCCTGGGGACTGTCCCCCGTCACCTCGACCTGCACCGTCATCGTCGTCACGATCTGCGACCTCCCGGAGCGATCATCAGGCCGTGCGGCGCAGACACCGTCACCGTAGAACCTTGCCCCTAGGTTAAGGTCAAGTCGAGGCCACCAACTCGGACAGGGAGGCGACATGCAGCCGATGACCGTCGGCCGAGCCGCCGCACTGGCCGGGCTCAGTCCGAAAGCCGTGCGGCTCTACGAACACAGGGGGCTGCTCCCCACCGCGGAGCGCACCGAATCGGGGTACCGACTGTTCACCGCCGACGACCTCGACGTGCTGCACTTCATCCGGCAGGCCAAGGCCCTCGACCTGACCCTGGACGAGATCAAGGACGTGCTGGACCTGCAGCGGGGCGGGGAACAGACCTGTGCGCGCGTTACCAGCCTGCTCGACGAGCACCTCGCCGGAATCGACCGCAAGCTCGCCGACCTCCGCCTGCTGCGTCGCGCACTGCGGACCGCCCGCCGCGCCGCCGACACCGCCATGAGCGAGGGCTGCGACGCCGTGGTCTGCCGAATCATCGAGCACGCACCGACCGACACCGAGACCCGGCCCGGCGGGTGCAGCTGACCGACCACGCCGCCGATCGTGTCAGCACGCTGACACATGGCGGTTGTCGCATGCCAGGCCGGGTACTTGCAGGTGAGCAGGCCGCGCCCCGCGGCCCCGACCACCGAGGAGATCGACGTGAACCCGACCGACACCGCCCTCGTCCTGACCGACCCGCAGAACGACTTCCTCAGCCCCGACGGCGCCACCTGGCAGCTCGTGGGCGCCAGCGTCGAGGACAACGGCACCGTGGAGCACATCGAGCAGCTGCTGGTCGCGGCCAAGGAGGGCGGCTACCCGGTCTTCGTCTCCCCGCACTTCTACTACCCCACCGACCACGAGTGGATGTTCGGCGGCACGCTCGAGACGATGATGCACGAGATCCACATGTTCGACCGCGTCAGCCCGCTCACCGGCGAGGGGCTCCCGGGCTCCGGCGCGGACTGGCTCGAGCGCTACAAGCCCTACCTCGACGACGGCGCGACCGTCATCACCAGCCCGCACAAGGTCTACGGACCGCAGAACAACGACCTGGCCCTGCAGCTGCGCAAGCGCGGCGTGTCCAAGGTCGTTCTGGCCGGGATGTCGGCCAACCTGTGCGTCGAGAGCCACCTGCGCGACCTGCTCGAGGTGGGCTTCGATGTGACGGTGGTGTCCGACGCCACCGCCGCGGCCAACCATCCGGAGCTCGGCGACGGCTACGCCGCCGCCATGACGAACTTCGGTTACCTGGCCGGCGCCGTGCTCACCACCCAGGATGCGATCCAGGAACTCAAGGGCTGACCCGGTCACATAAGGATCGAATCCGATAACGGCCAGGCTCGGCGTCGCGAGCGCGTATCCCGCGGGCGTGTTCAGATCGGGCATGACCCGCCGGGTCCTGCCGCACCATCGACGCCCGCACCGGGCCGAGGACCGAGGAACGGAGAACGGCATGCCAGAAATCGCCATGATGGGCGGGGACATGATGGGCGGCGGGATGATGGCGGCCATGGGGATCTGGGCCGTCGTCCTGATCGCCACCGTGCTGGCCGTACTGGTCGCCGCGGTGCTCGCCAGCATCTGGCTCGTCCGCCGACTGCGCCACGACCGTGCCGACCGGACGGTGCTCCGGGACGGCGCCGACGCCGCGGACATCCTGCAGCGGCGCTACGCCGCCGGCGAGATCGACGACGACGAGTACCAGCGTCGACGGTCCACACTGAGCAGACCGTGAAGCTACCGGAAGTGGACACACCGCTCCCACTCCGACAACCCCTGCTGGCATGATCAGAACATGACCTCCAGCGGACCGCGATGAGCGCCGGACCGAAGTTCCCGCAGGTCGAGTACGCCGAGTCCAGCGGCGCGCTGCGGCGGTGCTACGACGACATGCAGTCGGTCCTGCGGGTGCCGTGGGTGATGTTCGCCGCGCGCAGCCTCGCCGTGTTCGGCGGGTTCGTCCCGGCCGCCTGGCAGGCGGCCGCACCCGTCTTCGGCACCGACCGGGTCGAGCGGGCCGCCGACGAGCTGCGCGCCCTGGCGGTGCTGCCGGTCGCCGACCCGCCCGACCCGCGCCCGCGACTGGCCGGGCTCGGGTTCGGCGAGGCCGGGATCGGCGAGGTCCGCCGCGCCCTGGACGCACTGAACTACGGCAACGTCAAGTACCTGCTGCTGATCACCGCGTGGTGCGAGGGCATCCAGGGACGGTCCAGCGGGGGCACCACGCCCGACCGGCCCGAACCCGCAACGCTGCCGGCGGGCACGCCGGAGTCGATGGCTGCGCTACACCTGGTGGACCCCCGCGACGCGGACGAACGAGTGTTGCGGCTACTCACCCGGGTCACCGACATGCACCTGCACCACGGCCCGTCCAGCGACTTCCGGGTGCTCGCCGGGTGGCCGGACTTCCTGGAGGTGGCCCTCGACGATGTCCTGGGCCCGGTGGTCCGCAGCGCCCCCTACGAGACCACCGCCCTCGCCCTCCTGGAACGCGCCCGCGCCCACGTCCGGCGGTTCCCGGCCCCGGCGGGGCTCTCCCCCGAGCAGGCGCTCGCGGTCTGCACCGACACCGAGGTCGCGGCGATCACCGGGCTGCTGTTCCTGTTCCAGCGCTTCATCCTCGACGTCACCATCGACATGGTGCGCTGCACACAGGCCCTCGACGGGCGCGACGCCGCAGCGTCCTCGCCGTTCTCGGCGCGGTAACGCGGCGGGCCGGCCCGCGGCCCGCTCGGTGACCGTCGGCCCGGGCTCCCCCCGACGGCCCGGTCGGGCTCACCGGTACTCGGGGTTGGGGTGGTCGAACCGGGCACCCGCCGCCCACGCGTTCCGGTCGTTGCCGTGCGACGGGATGCCGCCGGCGGCGCGCAGCATCGCGGCGAGGTGCATCAGGTTCCACGTCATGATCGTGGTGTTGCGCCGGGTGAAGTCGTTCTGCGGGCCGCCGGAGCCCTCGTCGAGGTAGCTCGGGCCCGGCCCGGCCTCGCCGATCCAGCCGGCGTCGGCCTGCGGCGGGATCACGTAGCCCAGGCGCGAGTACAGGACGTTCATCGCGATGTGCTTGATGCCGTCCTCGTTGCCGGTGACGATCACCCCGCCGACCTTGCCGTAGTAGGACGACTGCCCGGCGTCGTTGAGCTCGCCGGAGTTGCCGTAGAGCCGCTCGACCACCCGGGTGCACACGCTGGACTTCTCCCCCAGCCAGATCGGCGTGCCGAGCACCAGGATGTCCGCGGCGCGGACCCGCTCGCGCAGCGCCGGCCAGTCGTCGCGCTCGGCCCCGTGCTCGGTCATGTCCGGCTGCACCCCGGGGGCCAGGTGGTGGTCGACCGCCCGGACCTCGTCGACATGCACCCCGTTCGCGGCCATGATCGCCGTGCTCATCGCCATCAGCCCCGCGGTGTGCGAGCGGCCCGGGGACGGGGTGAGGGTGCAGTTGACGAACAGCGCGCGCAGGCCGTCGACCGCGGGTCCGATCGGGTCGGGTCGGGTCACGGGGATGCCTCCAGGGTCACGGGATGTCGGCGATTCGGGTGCCGGGGTGGAAGGCCGCCCAGGCGAACCAGAACGTGTCCACGTGCTCGACCGGGTCGAGCTGCGCACCGGCCAGCGTGCCGTCGACGGCACGGCCCAGCACGTTCCATGTCGAACCGGTCTCCGCGTCGGTGAACTCGCCGCTCGGGGTCCGGGTGAAGCTCAGGCGCCGCCCGTCGAGCACCGGGTCGAAGGCGCCGGTCGCGCCGATCGTGCGGCCCTGCGTGATCTCGCGGGTGTCCAGGGCCGAACGCAGCCCGTCGACCGACCACACGACGCCCGGCCGCCCGGCCACCAGAAGCTCGACGACGCCGGCCTCGACGAGGGCCGGCAGCGGCACGGCGACCGGGTCGGTGTCCCCGCCCAGCCCGGCGACGCGTTCCTTGGGCGGCAGCCTGGGATCGGGTTCGCCGTCGAACAGGAACGGCTGCGACGACGGGTCGTCGTAGCCGGTGTAGGGGTTGGCGCCGTAGTCCCGGTCGACGCCGGTGTCGCGGCTGAGCACGAACCCGTCCGGGTTCGCGTCGCGGAACTGCGCCCAGGTGATGGTCTGCACCGGGACCCGGTCGAGTTCTTCCCCCGCGAGCACGCCGGCGATCGCGCGGCCCTCGAGCTGGGAGAACAGCGACTCGGTCTGCCGGTCGTACATCACCAGGTCGGACTGGTAGAGGCTGCCCGAGGTGCCGAAGGTCAGCAGCCGCTCGCCCAGGCGCCGGTCGAAGCCCAGCGCGGAGTTGCACAGCGGGCAGTAGGTGATCGCCACCGGGCGCCCGTCGATGGTGTCGTTGACGATCTCGTGCCAGATCAGGATCTGTACCGGGTAGGCCCGGGCGGGGGCGCCGATCGCGGGTGCCAGCACCGGCTCGTCGTCGGTCAGCCAGTCCACGTCGGCGGCGCGGGAGAAGGTCGGCTCGTCGATCGGCGGGATGCCGTCGGGCGGCGGCCCGCCGGAGATCACCCGGGCCGGGTCCACCAGCGGCGCCGGCAGCGCCGGGTCGTCGATCCGGTCCAGCGCCGACGGCACCTCCTCGCGGGGCGATCCGGTCACCGGCTCCAGGGTCACCGCGGCCGGGGCGGACCCGGTGGGCGGCGCCTGCTCCGGCGCCGCGCAGGCCACCAGCAGGACGACCGCCGCCAGGGCCGTCGACACCAGTGCCGCCCTCATCGGGCCGCCGCCGTCCTCATCCGACCGGCTCCTCCCGACCCGCCGCACGGGACCGGCGCGCGAGCACCGCCGCTGCCCCGACCGCGGCCATCGCGGCGATGCCGAGCAACCCGGCGGGTCCGAACCCGCTCACCCAGCGCGCCACCGCGGACTGCACCGAGACGGCCGCGGAGATCACCGGGTCCGACGTGGTGGCCCCGGCGAGCACCCGGATCTCGAACCAGCCGTACCACGCGACGTAGGCGCCCGCCACGACCAGCAGGACCCCGCTCCCGCGGCTGATCAGCGCCCCCACCCGGCGCATGGACCCGACCACCGAGGTGCGCGCGGTGACCACGGCCAGGGCCAGCACCAGCACCACGATCCCCATCCCCAGCGCGTAGGCCAGGAACGCCGAGGCCACCCCCAGGGCGCCGCCGGTGCTCAGCGCCCCCGCCGTGACGGCCAGGAACGGCGCGATCGTGCAGGACAGCGAGGCCAGCGCGAACGACACCCCGTAGCCGATCTGGGACGTCCAGCCCGCCGCCGTCGGCGCCGACCCGTGACCGGCCAGCCCCGGGATTCCCAGCTGTCGACCGGCGAGCAACCAGCCGCCCAAACCGACCAGCACCACGCCCACCACGACGGTGACGATCGGAAGGTAGCGCTCGATCGACAGCGCCAGCGGCGCCAGCACGGCCCCGACCAGCCCGAACACCGCCACGAACCCCACGGTCATCCCGGCGGCGAATCGGGCCCCCCGACGGATCGCCGCCGCCCGCCCACCGGGCGCCTCGTCGGAGACCAGCAGCCCCAGATAGGCGGGCAGCAGCGCGAACCCGCACGGGTTGAAGGCCGCGACCGCCCCCGCGACCAGGGCGAAGGCCAGCGCCGCGGTGTTCACCGCCTCACCCGGCCAGCAGTTCGTCGACGGCCTGGCGCAGCGACTCGGGATCGAGGCTCCCGGTGAAGGTCCGCGTCGTCCCGTCGGCGGCGATGAACGCGAACGCCGGTTGGGAAAAGACGTCGAAGCGCTGCCACAGCGCGCCGTCGCCGTCCACGACGTGGGTCAGGCCACCGGTGCCGGTGTCGGCCACGAACTCCTGCATCTCCCCCACCGCGCCCCGTCCGGGCATCCCCAGGAAGGTGACGCGTCCCTCGTATTCGGCAGCGACCGCCGCCACGCCGGGTCCCTCGACCCGACACGAGGGTCAAAACGGGGCCCAGAACCACAACACCACCGGGGTCCCGGCCAGCGTGGCCGCATCCAGCGTCGAGCCGTCGAGGGTGGTCCCGGTGAAGGCGAGCGGGCCGGCCGCCGTCGCCTCCTGCGCGCTCCCGGCTCCGGGAGTCGGAGCGGGGCCCGCACCAGAGGAACACCCCGACAGGCCGAACGTGAGCGCGACGAGCAGGACAAACCCGCCGCGGGTCGATCTCGAAAACATGGTCACGGACGCGGGAACCCCTCGTCTCCATCATTGCTTCCCTCCGATCGGCCACCGGTCGCGTCGCTGCGCGCGGCGCCGTCGGCGAGCGCCGCCAGCCCCACCCGGTCCCGGATCCGGATCCGGCCGCGGTGCAGTGTCACCAGCCCGCGCTCGGCGAGCTCACCGAGCGCGGTCGTGGTGCGCTCCCGGGTGGCCCCCACCAGCCCGGCCAGTTGCTCGTGGGTCAGCCGAACCGGCCCCGGCTCACCGCCCATCGGCGCCGCGCCGACGAGCACACCCAGCGTGTGGGCCGTGCGCTCGACCACCGACTTGCCCACCAGGTCGGCCAATCGCTGCTCCAGATCGGCGATCCGGGCGCCGAGCTGCTCGGCGATCCGCGTCGCGATCCGCGGATCGCCGAGCAACATCGAGCGGACGTCGCCGCGGCTCATCAGGCACAGGTCGCCAGGCTCCAACGCCTGCGCCCACGTGCCGCCCATCCGCATCCCGAGCAGATCCATCTCGCCGAAGATCGCACCCGGACCCGGGACCGCGGTGGTGACCGTCCGGCCGTGCGCCAGCACCCGGTAGAGCCGGAACCGGCCGGTCTTGACGATGAACAGCACGCTGACCGGGCGGCCGGGGTCGTAGACGACCTGACCGGTCGCCACCGTCCGCATCGGCGCGGCCGCCGCCATCGCGGCCATCTCCCGGCGTGACAGGTCGCGGAACAGCTCCACCTCCGACAGGCAGTAATGACCCTCATCCACCCCGGGTACCTCCGCCCGCAGCTTCGTCACGACCCGGTCGCCGGCGCCGTCGCGTCCAGTGTGGCGAGCAACGCCTCCAGGGTGGGGTTCCCCAGTGACACAACCTGCTGCCCGAGCAGGAACGTCGGCGCACCGACGACCCCCACGGGCACCGGAGCCGAATGGTCGCCGAGATCGATCACCTCGATCGGCTGGGACGGCCGCAGCCGCCGCACCATCTCGACCAACTCGGCGGCCCGGCGACACGCCGCGCACCCGGCCGAGACGAACACCCGCAGCGGCAGCCGGCCGATCACGCCCGTACGGCGCGGCGACGCAACGCCAGCAGCACGCCGGCGGCGACGACCCCGAACAGCACGTGCCCGACCAGGCTCATCAGAGCCGCGGAGTCGACAGTGAAGATCATCTGTGTCATGCCCAGCAGGGTCGGCATGATCAGCAGCGGGCCGAGCACCCACCAGACCACGCCGTAGACAGCACCGGCCACCACCATCATCCCCGTGCTCAGCGACGGCACCACCAGGGCGAACAGCGTGCCGAGACCGGCCGAGATCACCAGGTGCACCACCGCTCCGACCACCGCGCTGGTCGACCCGACCAACATCGCCACCATCGGCAACATGCCCGTCATCGCCATCAGCGCCCCGAACACCAGCCCGCCCGCGAGGCCGGCCAGCACACCGTTCATCGCCCGGGTCAGCATCCCCGCCCCCGTCCGCACACCTAGGACCATCATCGACTCCTGTTCTCGGACCCGCGGGTGCAGGCCGTGTGGGGCCAACCTGCCCCGGCCCATCGGGGCTGTCGGTGATCTGGGATACACAACCGACGAAAGTTGTTCGACCCGGTGCGCAGTGCCGAGTCGCTCGCGATGGCGGCGTCACTTGGGGGCGGCTCGTTGCGACACTCGGACGCACCGTCGAGATCCGCACGGCGGCACCGCTGTCTCGCGCGTCGCGGGCCCTGACGAGCGGTCAGGCCGAGGCCGGTCCCGACATCGCCGCACCACCTGCCGCTCGGTGTCGGGCGTCAGGTCCCGGTCGGCCAGCCCTCGGGGAGCTCCCTGAGACTGAGCGCGGCGAGGTCTTTGCGGTAGGCGCGGCGCATCGCGGCCACCATGACCGGAGCGGTGAGCGCGCCGAAACCGCTGGGCGAGCCGCTGTTGCGCAACGTCATCCGGGTCCGCCTTCGGCGGGCTCCCAGGTGTAGGTGGTCTGCATCGGTAACGGGTCATCCGCAGTGCTCATCACCAGCTGCTCGCTCGGCTCCACGATCCCGTAGGTGAAGGCGATCCGCCTGCCGAGGAAGAGCGCGACGAACGCGACCTTCGAGCCCGGCTGCAGCGGCGGCGGCGTCTGCCACTCGACGGAGGAGATGTTGACGTACCAGTCGGGCGCGTGGTCGGGATCGACGGCGAAGGCGGCGACCTCGGCCACCGAGCGCCGGATCAGGACCTCGGTGCGGACGTCGACGTTCAGTTCACGGCGACACCTCCACGCGGCTTCGGGACGAAGAAGTCACTTCCCTGGTGCCAAGCGCACCTGCTGATGAAGACGGCCGTGATCGGCGCGGCACCTCATCAGCCCGCGGTCGACCTCGAACGCAGTGGCGGCACCCCCCGTGCCTTGCAAAGACGAAGACCAGAAACTGCCGACCAGATCCTCGACGGCATTGCCTGATACTGTGCTTGAATTGACGACTCAGGACACTAGTGCAACTCCACCCGAGGGCGATGGTCTATACCCCTGTTTAGCAGCGTGCGAACGTCGGCTTCAGATAGTCCTACGCGGCCGACAAATTCGGTGAAGGAAAGACCAGTCGTTTCCACAAGCTCGACTGCACGATGCAGCAGAACCGGTGCTTCCGGGGCCCCCAAGCTCCCCGGCTCTACTTTGCGCCAGCCCCGTACCGACAGCGCCTTCCACGCCTGCGCGTAGGTGTGGTCATCCATGACGCCGAGGGTTTTCGCTCTGACCAGGAGGGCGGCGATCGAAACATGCCATTTCGCCTTGAGTCGGAGCAGCGAGGGCCAGTCGAGCCGAGATGGCAGTTCCGCCCTGATGTCTTCGGCTGGCATGAGCAGTGCAGCAGCGAATTCATTGGCTTGATTCTCGGTCGCTTTGTCGCCGACCTTCCCTTCGAGCCCATGCAGTACTAGGTGACCGAGCTCGTGGGCGGCATCGAAGCGTGAGCGGTCACGCAGGCCCTTGTCAGCACCGAGCGCAACGACCGGCCTATCGGGAAAGGCAACGCAGAACGCGTCAACCTTCTCGATGCTCACACGGAAACGAACAACAATAATGCCGCTTCGTTCAAGCAATCTGACCACGTCCGGAATCGGCCCGGCAGGAACGTTCCAGTGATCGCGAACCCGCGCTGCAGCATGCTCCACATCGAGAATCGGAAGGATTCGCCCTTCGGTCACTGGGATCCTAGGCAGATCAAGATCGGGCAGGACAACGATTTTTTCCAGTTCGAGCGCGAGCTCGCGCGCGAGATGCACGTACGCCAGGGCCTGCTGGCGGTCTCTCGGCGAGGTGGAGCGCAGGCTTCGGAAGAAGCCATTTACCTGCTCTTGCGCAGGCGGCCGCGCTGGAGCCGCAAAGAATGTCAGCGGGACGCGGAGTGCGACCGAAAGTCGGCGCAGCGTAGGCACAGCAGGCCTGGCATGTCCGTTTTCGAACTGGCTCACCGACGCCGAGGTGACCGCGCCGGCCTCCCGGGCGAGCTGTACCTGAGTGAGGCCCCGGAGCTCGCGCGCCATGCGCAGCCTGCCCCGGTCGAACAGAGCCGCGACGTCCCGAGGGTCCAGCTGCCCGTCGTCCACGTCGCTCGCCTCCGTTGCCGATGCGTCCACCAGGAGCGGACAGTTCTCGATCTTGTTACTGCGTCCGCATCTTAGGCACCCCTGGGTTATTGATGTATCAAGGTGCGCGAACGTCACCCACACCAGCATGCCCGGGGTGTGTGGACCTACGGAAGATGACGCCATGTACTCTCCGATCTGACAGGAAGATGATGTTGTGATCTGAGGTACCACCCGGGCGGCGGAAGGGTCAAGCGTGAAGGTTCAGGAGTGTGTGCTGTCGGATGAGGTGATCACCGCCGACTCCCTGGAGACCGCGTTGTGGGACGCGATCGTGGTGCCGAGCGAGATCAAGGAGAGGCTGCGCAACCAGACCTTGTTGTCACTGCTGGTACGCCCCGAGCTGCCGTTCACGGTGACGGCGCTGCACGGCCTGTGCACGCTCTACGGGCCGCCCGGCACGGGCAAGACGACCCTGGCGCGCGGGTTGCCCGCACAGGTCGCTCGGTACGTCGCGGGAGGCGAGGTCCGACGGATCGAGATCAATCCGCACGGACTGATGAGCGCTGAGCACGGGCAGTCGCAGCAGCGGGTCAGTGAACTTCTCGGCGAGTACGTGCCGGAACTCGCGTCTGACGGGCTGCCGACCGTTGTGATCCTCGACGAGGTCGAGTCGATGGCGGTCGCCCGGTCGGCGGCGTCGCTGGCCGCCAACCCCGCCGATGTACACCGGGCCACAGATGCGGTGCTCACCGCGTTGGACCACAACGCCGCCCACCATCCGCACCTGTTCTTCGTCGCCACCAGCAACTTCACCTCCGCGCTCGACGAGGCGTTCCTCTCCCGATCCGACGCCGCCATCCTCGTCCCCCTGCCCGAGCCAGGCGCGTTGCGCGAGATCCTGGCGTCCACACTGCTCACCCTCGCCGATAAGTACCCCGCACTGCGGGTCCTGGCCCACTCTGCCGCGATGGACCGCGTCGCTCAGATCGCGCGGGGGTTGGACGGTCGTCGCGCGCGCAAAGCGGTGTTCGAGGCCCTGGCCCGACGACTGGACACGGTCCTGAACCCCGGCAGCCTGACCGAGCACGACCTGGCCGCAGCGGTCCGCAACGCCGTCGGCGAGACGACCAGCCACCAGGAGACGCCCAATGCTGCGAACTAGACAGGTAGCGGCGTCCCCCGTCCGTAGCGCCAGCGCGACCTGGACGGTGATCGCGAACCTCGTAGCGGACACCGTCGCGCAGTCCTCCCTCCTGACCCGCGACGAGGCCGAGCAGGCCCTCTCCGCCGCCGAGACGGCCGGTCGGATGCTGATCGCAGCAGGGCACCTGGAGCGACACCCCGTCACCCTGGTCGCCGGCAACGTGCACTGCGAGATCACCACCGTCTCCGGCACGGCGGCGCTGACCGTCGAGGAGAATCTCAGCCCCATCCCCGGCGCGGCCGGCGCGGCCAGCTTCACCATCTACCTGCCATCCCCGGCACCGCTCCAGGATCAGGTGAAGACCGCCGCCAGCGGTCACGCCCGCTTGTCCGACGCCTCACCGCCCACACCGCAAACGACGGCGGCCAGCGTCGGCCCTCTGATCGATCGCGCGGCGCTGCAACGGGCGGTGACGGAGAGATGACCTCGACCTACACGTACAGCTACACCCGGACCCACACCGCCACCCACCTGACGGACGTCATCCTCGGGACGATCACCGACATCCTCGCCGACCTGAACGTCAACATGGACCGGCTGCACCGCGACTGGGTGCAGCACGAGAACGCGATCAAGGCGTGGATCGAGGAGGGCTCACTCGACACGGTCGTCCTTGAGTGCCACCAACCCTCGGGCACGGTGGCACCCGTGATCGAGTTCCCGGTGTCCTACACCACCGCCGGTGACGGCAACGCAGAGTTCACCGCCTCGCGCGCCCGCGCCGCCCGGTTCCGCGCCAAGGTCGACCGCGTGCCCGCAGGCACCACCTACCGGCTCTTCTGCACCTTCAGGAGGCCCCGCACCGAGCAGCCGGGTTGGGGCCCCGGCCAGCGGGCCAGCACAGACGGCCTGCGCGGCATCACCTTCGGCACCCTCGGCTCAGCACCGCACGCCACAGCGGGCATGCGCTACCTCCACAACTGACACCACGAGTAGGAAACGACATGGGATACGTCGACGACGCGTTCGCCAAGCTGAAGAGCAACCTGGAGATCACCAAGACGGAACAGGACCTGGCGAAGGCACGGCACGCGGCCATCCGCGACTACGTCAGGTTGCACTGGGACCTCGCCGATGACTTCCTCACCGGCAGCTACCGGCGCGACACCAAGACGAAGAAGCTCAAGGACATCGACATCTTCGTCGTCATCGACGCCGACGGCCCGCAGGCCGGCTACCGCGACCAAGCGCCGATCCAGCTGATCAACGCCCTGGAGACGTTGCTCCGCCAGAAGTGGAGCGCTGCCGCCCGGGACGGCATGGCGGTTGTCATCCCCTACGGCGCAGACGACGAGGTCATGTCGATCGACGTCGTCCCCGCCTTCAAGCGGAGGAACGGGGGCTACTTCATCCCCAACCCCTCGGCGGGCGACTGGATCGCGACCAACCCCAAGCGCCACCACGAGCTCAGCATCGCCAAGAACGCCGACTGCGAGGGCAAGTACGTACCCTTCGTCAAGATGATCAAGGGAATCAACCGCGAGCTCGGCGAGCCCGTATCGCCCTCCTTCCTGCTGGAGGTCATGGCACACACCCTGGTGAAGCCGCCGATCGGCCGCTACCAGGACGAGATCGTGCTCTTCCTGGCCACCGCCGCAGAACGCATCGGTGACGAGTGGCCCGACCCCGCCGAGCTGGGCGGTGACGTCAACGTGGTCATGAACGCGACCCAGAAGCTCGTCGCGGCCAGCGCGCTCGACCAGGCCCGCATCATCGCCGAACGAGCCGTGAATCTGGAGGACGACGGCCAAGAACGCGCCGCCTACGACGAGTGGAGGAAGCTCTTCGGCGACCGGATCACCAAGCCGTGACTGGCTTCACCGATCCGGGCAGCCCTCGCGGCGTACCTCCGCGAGCGATCCACGAACGACAGCTCGACGACGACATGCTGCGGCTCCAGCGCGCCGCGTCGGCAAGTCACCAACGCGGTCAACTCCTCGAAGCCGTGCGGGTAAGCGCGGCGGCCGTGCTCGCAGTAGCCGGTGTCCTGGTCACCCTACTCGGCCACGGCCGACCGGTAGTGGCGATCATCGGCTTCTTCTGGTTCCTCATCTCCGCATTCCTGCTCAGGCGTCTGGCCGGAAACACTGCACGGCAGGGCGCCCTACTCCAAGAGATGTTCGACACCAGCCTGTTCCACCTGCCGTGGCGCTCCACCGTCGCGGGAGACCCCGTCCCCGAACCCGACGTCCACCGGCTCGCACGCCAACTCGCCCGTGGAGGAGCCAAGGACCAACGCATCACAGCAGGTTGGTACGACTCCACCGCCGATGTCCACCACCCCTACGACATCCTCATCGCACAGGAACAGAACCTCGCCTGGGATGCTCGCCTCCGCCGCCGCTACAGCTACCTCGTCGTCGCCGCCGCGACCCTATGGACCGCGAGCGGCGTGACCGCCGGCCTCGTCGTCGCGAGCGCGACCCTTCCCGACACTTTGCTCAGCTTCTTCGTTCCCTCCCTGGCCGCCTACCAGATCGCCATCGAGATCTGGGCAGGTCAGCAACGGGTCGCCGACGACCGCGAACGGCTCGCCAAGACCATCAACGGCGAACTGCGCGACGGACGCTGCGGCCCCGTTCCCGACGACGAGTGGCGTCGCCTCCGCGGCGTCGCCCGCGACGTGCAGGACGGTGTGCTACGCACGCGCCTGGACACCACCCGGGTGCCGGAGTGGTTCTACAAGCGCTTCCGCGACGGCGACGAACGCGACTTCGGGGACACCGCAGAAGGTAACCGCCTCCGGCTTGCCCAGCACACGCAGCCACCCAAGTAGGGATACCCATCCCGCACCCGCGTCCCCGCGGCACCTGCCGTCGGGACACCGCGCGGTGAACCGGGCCCGGACCGCGCTGCTCGTCGCGACCAGCACCGGCTGGTTGCCCTGCCCGACCGTCCTCCGCGGCCGTCGGCTGGTCGGGCACGTAGGCAATCCGCCCTCGACGGACGGCTGGCTGGCACTCGCGAACTGGTTCAGGTTCGCGGGAGCGTCGGGTGCGGTCCCCGACGCCTGAGCGCAAGGTCCTGCCCTCGCCCGTCGCGTCACCAGGTGGGTTCGGTGCCCTTGAGCTGCTGCCAGTAGCGGAAGTGGACGTGACGGGCTACGGGGTGGTCAACCACTGCCCTGCGTTCCGCGTAATTCAGGTGGTCTAGAGCGGCGATGGGGGGCTTGACCTGGAGGAATACGTTGAGACGCCCCGGACGGGCGTGTCTCTAGACGGCGGTGTCGCTGCTGGTCAGCGGCTTGCGGTGGCGAGTTCGATGATCTGCTTCGGGGCGGGGATGTCGAGGCGGGCGAGTAGGTCGCGTTGGGGCTTGGACAGCTCGGTGCGCTGGCGGAACACTCCGGTGGGGCCGGTGAAGGTGCCGGCGTGGAGCCGGTCGAGGTGGCGGCGCACGTGATGCCAGGTGTCGCCGGTGGTGGTCTCGACGACGCGGATGAGCAGCAGCGCGAGCCAGCAGAGCACGACGTGGGCGCGGATGCGTTCTTCGAGCCGGTGATAGACCGGGCGCAGGTCGATGATCTGCTTCATGTCGCGCCAGCCGCGCTCGACTTCCAGGAGTTGCTTGTAGCCGCGCGCGATGTCGGCGGCGGGCAGGTGCGGGTCCGAGCAGCGCAGCAGGTACTTCCCGTCGAGGTTGGCCTCGGTCTTGATCTTGGCCTTGTCGACGCGCAGCAGCCCGCCGGGAGTGACCCGCAGGTACCGGTTCAGGCCCGGCTTGGTCGAGATTCGTCCGCGCAGCTCGCCGCGCTTCATGACGGGCAGGCGGTCCGAGTCGGCGATCAGCTCCTCGAGCTGGGCGATCAGCTGGGCGCGGATGTGCGCGTCGCGCCCGGCGGCGTCGGGGTTGTGGCAGATGACGAACCGCTCGGACTCGGAGACCTTCACCTCCTTGATCCGCATGTTCTCCGCGATCTCGGTGTAGCGGCCCTGCCGGGACAGCGCGGCCTTGATCTCCACCGAGTCCGAGCGCAGCTTCTCCCCGATGATGTAGGCGTGCTCGCCCTGGCGCAGGTAGCGGCGGTTGGCCTCGGAGGAGAATCCGCGGTCGGCCACCCACACGATCTTCGACAGGGTCCAGTCCCGCATGTCGTCCTTGACCTGGCGGATGAGCTTGGAGTCCGCGGTGTTCCCGGGCCAGCACCACACCCGCACTGGGATCCCCTCGCGGGTGACCGCCATCCCGATCACGATCTGGGGCAGGTCGTCGCGGGAGTCCTTGGACTTGCCGTAGGTCCGGAACCCGACGTTGCCCTCCTTGCCGTCCTGGTCGGGGACCGGGTGGCCGTGTTCGTCGCGGGTGACCGGCTCGTCGGGGTCGTCGAGTTCGAAGTAGGTGGAGGTGGTGTCGAAGAACAGCAGGTCGACCTCGAGGTTGAGCAGGTTCGCGACCTGGCGGAACACCCCGATCTCCAGCTGCTCGCGGACGTCGTGGAGCCAGTCCATCGCCCGGTAGCAGGCGTCGTCGCTGGTCTGGGGCAGCCCGTCGATGTGCACGTCGTGGTTGATCCAGTCCGCTGCCGCCAGCTTCGACGACGCCGCGAGCGCCCGGTTCGCGACCAGCCCGAACAGCACCCGCTCGGTCGCCGCGGTGTCGCGGGGCCGACCGCGACGCGGCTTGGCGTCCAGGCCGCGCAGGACGGTGTCGATGCCCAGCCGCCGCCACAGCGCGTCGAGGACGAACGTGCCGCCCAACGGGCGGGACTCGCAGAACACCAGCTCCGAGCCCGCGGTCGCAGCCAACGCGTCGGCCGGGTCCAGCAGCCGGGCCAGCGACCCCACCAGCCGCTTGACCGCGACGCGGTCGAGCTGGTCGGCCCGCCCGAACCCGTAGAGGATCTTCGGGACCGACCGGCCGGCGACCGGGTCCCACTCGTTGTGCGCCAGATGCAGGTAGCGGACAGTCCCGCTCTTGGTCTTCCGCGCCGTCGTCTTCACGTACATCGCTCTAGAACATAGACCATCACAGCACGATCAGCAGCAACTACCCAGACAGGCGTTTCTCTAGGCGAATCTGCCCTCGGTGGCCATCCGCACTGCCCTGACCTGCATCCTCACCCGCCCAGGACCTCCAGACCGGCCGAATTACGCGGAACGCGGGACTGCGGGAGCTCGTTATTGAGGACGTCGGACAGCTCGTCGATATCGTCATCGACCGACCAGCAGGTCGTGGACCAGTCGGACTCTGTGGGGCACGGGTTCGAGTCCCCCCACCGACTCGAACCCCCACGATGCCGCGGTCGACTCCTACGATCAGCGGCCGACTACCGGTCCGGTAGCGCAAAACCAAGCTTCCACCACCAGCGTTCCGACGCCGAAGCGCAGGTCACACCCGGTCCCATCCTTTGGTAATCCCGCCGGGGGCACCACGTCTGACAGTGACAATGGTGGTGAGCCCCGCAGCGGTCGTTCTGACCCAGCGTCTGACTGACTTCGGGTCTTCAAGCGGATCTGTCGTTCGCTCCGCTGCGGGGCTCGTTTGCACCCACCAGACGGCGTTGTGACCTCATAGGAGCCTGTGCCTGCAGGCACCCATCACTGTCTTGTCCGCTCGCCCGGCTGGTGCGTGCCGCCCTGCCCGTGACGAGAGTTCAGGACGGTCATGACCACGATGACACAGCTCGCATCCCTGTCCCAGACCTGCCGGGTCACCGGCGGGGTCGACACCCACAAGGACACCCACACCGCCGCCGCGCTGGATTCGGCCGGGCGGCTGTTGGGCCACCGCCAGTTCCCCACCTCGCCGGCCGGCTACGCTGCGCTGCTGGGCTGGCTGCGTAGCCACGGCGAGCTGGAACGGGTCGGGATCGAGGGCACCGGCGTCTACGGCGCCGGCCTGGCTCTGGTCCTGCAGGTCGCCGGCGTGTCGATGGTCGAGGTCGACCGGCCCGACCGCAAGACCCGTCGCTGGCAGGGCAAGTCCGACCCGGTCGACGCCGAGGCCGCCGCCCGCGCCGCCCAAGCCGGCCGGGCCACCGGAACTCCGAAGGACCGCACCGGGCGGGTCGAGGCGCTGCGCGCGCTGCGGATCGCCCGCCGCAGCGCGATCGCTGCCCGTGCGTGTGCCCAGACCCAGATGAAGTCGCTGATCGTCACCGCTCCCGACTGTCAGCCGCCGTTGAGGACGACGACGTAGCGAGTCGGGTACGTCGTCGGGCGTGACGACGACGCCGGTCCACGGCGCGCCGTGTTGATCTCGTTGGTCGCCGACGACACGGTGACGACGGCAGGT
>JBQTJE010000050.1:0-7171 GCA_052387455.1 Pseudonocardia sp. | reverse complement strand
GGCGTCACGGGACGTCCGCCGGGGTGAAGCGGCGCTTGAGCTCGTCGGGGCCGAACTCCTGGTGGCGGACGCACAGCGGGTCGACGGCGCGCAGCGCGACCAGCTCGGCGGCGGTTGGCGGCGCGAGCAGCGCGGGATCGAGCTCGACGCGCAGCTCGAACCGGGTGGCGGCCTCGACGTCGGACAGCGTCACGTCCGGGAACAGCGCCCGCAACCGGGCGTGCCCGTCGTCGTAGTCGAAGATCCCCAGCTCGGTGACCAGCCACTGCGGGCCGCCGCCGGTGTAGCCCAGCTCGGCGCGCGTCCCCGCGGGGGTGACGTGGCCCAGGTCGGTGAGGAAGTCCACCCGCGGCACCAGCGTGCGCCCGGAGCGGTGCCGCGTGGTCCACACCGTCAGCGCCCCGATCGTCGCGGAGATGTTGCAGCCCCCGCCCCCGCCGCCCAGCTTGATCTTCGGCATGGTCGTCGGAGGAGCCATCCCGCCGATCGCGGTGACGTTGGTGTTGCCGAACCCGTCGATCTGCCCGCCGGACAGGAACATCCGGTCCACCGCGCCCCGGGCGGCGGCGTCGAAGAACTCCTCGAACCGCATCCGGTACACCGCGTCGCGGTGCAGCGCGAGGTCGTTGCTGGTCGGCGGGATGAACGCGGGCACCGGGTCGACGGCGTACGTCGCGCCCTCCACCAGCAGCGAGCCGGGCGCGTGGGTGCGCTTCGCGACGTGCATCGCCACCTGCGCGCACGGGCTCGCGAACCCGTGGAACACCACCTCGCCGTCGCGGACCGTGCGGGCCAGCGCCACGACGAACCACTCGTCGATGCCCCACTCGGCGGCAGCGTCGTCCATCACCCGTCCCCCCGGGTCATGATCACCATCTCGGCGCGTTCTCCCACCACATCCGGGACTTTTCGCACCGGGACGGTGATCATGAACCTCCGGGCTCACCGGAACAGCCCCTGCCACGCCTCGTCCGACTCCGACCACCGGGTGAGGCGCTCCCGGTCGACGGCCGCGCCGTAGGCGTCCTCGCCGGGCAGCACGTAGCGGTCGATGTACGCCACCGGATCGCGGACGTACTCGGCGAGGTGGGGCCGGTCGTAGGCGTAGCCGGGGTAGCAGGACGTCGGGTGCGCCCCGAACGGCGCCTCGACGACCGCGCCCACCGTGTGCGCCGGGATCACCACCCCGGCGGCCGCGACCTCCGCGGTCGGCACCAACCGGTCGACGGTCGCGACGACCATCCGCGAGGCGTGCGCGAACCGCTCGTCGAGGACGTAGGGCTGGTCGAGGTGCAGGTTGCCGGCGGCGTCGCCGAGGGGCGCGTGCACGAGCGCGACGTCGGGCGCGAGCGGCGGCACCACCACCAGCTCCTCCCCGGTGAACGGGCACGTGACCAGCGCGTACTCGGGGTGCAGCGAGCCGATGTCGGTGCCCTTGACCCCGCGCACCGGCAGGAACGGCAACCCCATCTCCGCGGCGCGCAGCTGCGCCAGGACGGTGACGCAGCAGCTCTCCCGCACCTCGATCGCGCCCGTCTCGGCGGCCCGGCGGAACGCGGGCGCGAGCCCGAGGTCCTGCTCGAACCCGACGTAGCTCTCCTCGCAGATCTTGATCGCGCCCGCGGCGACGAGCAGGTCGACGTCGATCGAGTGCGCCGACCCGACGACGTGCAGGTCGCGCCGCCGCTGGCGGACCAGCTCGCGCACCAGCGCCATCGGCAGTCGCGCGCACAACCCGCCGCCCAGGGCCACCGTCGCGCCGTCGGCGACCAGGGCGCCCGCCTCGGCGAGCGTCGCGCGCTTGTCCGACCCGAGATGGAACGTGGTCACCGCAGCCACCCGCTCACTGTGCTGATCGGCGAACTCGCACGCTCGTTCACTGGGCCGTCATCCCGCCGTCCGGGGTCACCACCGAGCCGGTCATGAACCCGGCCTCGTCGCTGGCCAGGAACAGGGCGACGTTGGCGATGTCGGCCGGCTCGCCCAGGCGCCCGATCGGGTACTTGACCAGCGTCCGTTGCAGGCCGAGTGCCGTGTCGCCGTCGCCGCGGGCGGCGAGCATGGGCTCCATGAGCGGGGTGAACACGGTCCCGGGGCAGATGACGTTGCACCGGATCCGGCGCGGCGCGAGATCGACGGCCATCGAGCGGGTCAGCGCGATCACCGCGCCCTTGGCCGCGCAGTAGGCGGCGAAGTTCAGCACCCCGACCAGGCCGGCGACGGAGGCCTGGTTGACGATCGACGCACCCTCGCCCAGGTGCCGCAGCGCCGCCCGCGAGCACAGGAAGGTGCCCTTGACGTTCACGGCGAAGCAGCGGTCCCAGTCGGCCTCGTCGGCGACCGCGACCGAGCCGCGCGCGTCGACGCCGGCGTTGTTGTAGAGCACGTGCAGCGCGCCGAACTCGGCGACCAGCGCGTCGACCGCGGCGCCCACCTGGTCGGCGTCGGACACGTCCGCGGCCAGGGCCAGCGCCGCGCCGCCCTCCTTGTCGATCATCGTGGCGGTCGTCTCCGCCGCCGCGGGCGACACGTCGAGCACCCCCACCGAGGCGCCCTCCGCGGCGAACCGCAGGGCCGTGGCCTGCCCGATCCCCGAGCCCGCCCCCGTCACGAGCGCGATCTTTCCTGCGAGCCTGCTCATAGCGCTGTGTACCCTCCGTCGACGACCAGGGCGGATCCGGTGAGGTAGGCCAGCCGGTCCGAGGCGAGCAGGGCCACCACGTCGGCGACCTCGTCGGGCCGGGCCACCCGGCCCAGGGGGATGCGCGACTCCATCGCCGCGCGCAGCTCGGGCACGTCGAGGCGCCACTGCGTCATCGGAGTCTCGGCCATCCCGGGGCAGACGGCGTTGCTGCGGATGCCGTGCGCCGCGTAGTCCACCGCCACCGATTTCGCGAGCTGCAGCGCCGCACCCTTGGACGCCGTGTAGGCGCTGCGGCCGGGGAACGCCACCTGGCCCGCCACCGACGCGATGGTGATGACGTGCCCGCTGCCCTGGGCGATCATCACCGGCAGCACGGCCCGCGTGCAGAGGAAGGGGCCGCGCACGTTCACCGCGAACACCCGGTCCCATTCCTCCACCGGCGTGGCGTGCAGGACCGAGGCGGCGGGCGAGCCGGTGATGCCGGCGTTGTTCACCAGCACGTCGATCCGCCCGAACGCAGCGACGACCTCGGCGACGAACCCGTCGACGGCCGCGGCGTCGGCCACGTCCACCCCCCGACCCAGCCCGCCCGGACCGGCGGCGGCGGCCGCGCCGTCGGGGTCGAGGTCGGCGACCGCGAGGACGAACCCGTCGGCGAGCAATCGGGCGCAGCTCGCCCGCCCGATCCCGGACGCGCCCCCCGTCAGCACCGCGACCCTCATGCCGCGGCCAGCGCACGCCCGGCGGCCTGGGCCGCGATGAGCAGGGGGTCGTAGACCGGGGCGAACGGCGGGGCGTAGGACAGGTCGAGGTCGAGCAGGTCGGCGACCGTCATCCGCGCGTGCAGCGCCGCCGCCACGACGTCGATCCGCTTGGCCGCACCCTCGCGGCCCACCAGCTGGGCGCCGAGCAACCGGCCGCCGTCGGCGTGCACGAGCCGGACGTGCAGCGATTGCGTGCCCGGGTAGTACTTGGCCCGCGTCTTGTGCACGACGTCGGTGGCGTGCGCGGCCACGCCCGCGGCGTGCGCGTCGGCGAGCGACAGGCCGGTGCGGGCCACCTCCAGGTCGAACACCTTGACCACCGCGGTGCCCACGATCCCCGCGAACCGTGCCTCGCCGCCCGCCGCGACCGTGCCCGCCACCCGCCCGGTCTTGTTCGCCGCCGGGCCGAGCGGGACGAACGCCGCGGCGTCGAGGACGAGGTGGTGCGGCGCGATGCAGTCGCCCGCGGCCCAGACGCCGGGCAGGGAGGTGCGCATGGCCTCGTCGACGAGCAGCGCGCCCGCCGGTCCGGTCCGCGCACCCGCCACGGCGGCGACGGTGGCCGCCGGGCGCACCCCCGTGCCGAGCACGACGACGTCCGGGCCGAGCGCGAGGCCGTCGGCGACGTCGGCGCCCAGCCGCAGGTCCACGTGCTCGCGCACGTGCGCCTCCACGATCGCCGCGACCGGCGCGTCGAACCCCGGCAGCACCCGGTCGAGCCGCTCCACGACCGTCACCGCGCAGCCGCGGGCGGCGAACGCCTCGGCCATCTCCAGCCCGATGTAGCCCGCGCCGACGATCAGGGCGCGGCCCACCCGCCCGGCGTCGAGCAGGCTGCGCAGCGCGATCGCGTCCTCCAGCGTGCGGATCGTGAACACCAGGTCGCGGCGCATCCCCGGCAGCGTGACCTCGCCCGGGGTGCCGCCGGCGGTCACCACAAGCCGGCCGAAGCCGATCCGGTGCGACCGCCCGCCCTCGACGAAGCCGACGGTCCGGCCGTCGAGATCGAGGTCGACGGCGTGGGCGTGGCGGCGCACATCGATCCGGCGGCGCTCGGCGAAGTACGCGGCCGGGTGGGCCAGCAGGTCCTCGGCCCGCTCGACCAGCCCGGCCACGTAGTACGGGATGCCGCACAGGCCGTAGGCGACGTACCCGGTGGCCTCCAGCACGACGATCTCCAGGTCCGGGTCCACCCGTCGCGCGGCCGACGCGGCCGACATCCCGGCCGCGCCCCCACCGATCACGACCAGCCTGCGCGACATCAGCTCACGCTAGGTGCGGCGGGCCCGGGCGGCCACGTCCCGGCCCACCAACCTTCGCCCGGGCCGTTGGTCGCCGCGGGACCACCCGGCCCCGGACCGTCAGCCACAGCACGCGCACCCCCTCGGCCCCGAGCCCTCGACCGGCACGTCGAACGGGTGGCCCGTGCCGTCCTGGATGCCGTGCGGGTGTGCCCGGCGGCCGTCGCACACCGAGCACACCCACACTGCGGGCACGCGCGTCCCCTCCATCACCAGGGAGCGGAACTCGTGCCCGCAGTCCGGGCAGTGCAACCGCAGAACCGCCACCTGCTACGCCAGCTTCTGGCGCACCAGCTCGGTGCCCGCCACGAGCGCGTGCAGCTTGTCGATGGCGATGTAGCGCTGGAGCAGGATCAGGCCGCAGTCGGTGGTGACCCCCAGCCGGTCGGCCGGGATGTACTCCAGCAACCGCTCGATCCGGTGCGCCACGTCCTCAGCCGTCTCGGTGATCGTCGACTTGACGTCGATCACGCCCGCCCAGAAGCTCACGTTGTCCGGCAGCGGGTGGTTCTTGATGACGTCGAGCCCGGACAGGTCGTCGGAACGCCGCCCGCAGTTCTCCAGGTTGATGATGCCGGCGTTGCACTCGTACGCCTTGGGGATGATCGACGCCGTCGCCGACGGCGCCTCACCGCGGCGCTGGGTGAGGTCGAAGATCTCCCCGGCCTGCGCGGTGTCGTCGGGCATGTAGGCCGGCGTGCCGCCCCAGTTGCCCCAGCAGACGTGCACGATGACCTGCGCGCTCTGCACACCCTGCACGGCGCGGTTGAACGCCTCGATCGCCCAGTCCTCGTAGAAGTAGGGCCAGGTGAACTCGTCGAGCTGGATGAAGTCGACGCCCATCGCGTCGACCTCGAGGATGTCCTCGTTGATCGCCGCCGCGATGGCCATCGCCCGGTCGCGCGGGTTGTCGTAGTGCAGGTCGTTGGTGGCCTGGGCGAGCACCTGGATGCCCGTGTACTGCACCTTCGTGGGCTTGTTCGTCGCGCGCTTCAGAGCCCGCGCCTGCTCCACCATGATCGCGCCGTGCCGCTTGATCTCCTGCGCGGCGGTGCCGGCGTGCAGCCTGCTGTAGATCGGGAAGCCGAGGAAGCCGCCCTTGAGGTCGTAGCCCAGCCGCTTGTAGTAGTAGTAGACGGCCTGGTCGGCGTAGTTGTCGCCGTGCAGGCGGCCGTCGGTGATGATGTCCAGCCCGGCCAGTTCCTGGTCCTTGACCAGCGCGGCCATCGCGTCCTGGAACGCCTCGCGGTTGAACGCGTCCGGCGGCTCCTGGTCGCCGGTCCAGTTGCGCACCGGCCCGGCGTCCCACCAGCGCGGGTTCGGGTAGTTGCCCACCATCGAGGTGGGGATCGTGATCTCACGGTCGCCGACTCGCATCTCGCGCCCTTCTTCCTCCACGCACGGTTGTGTGGGGCAGGTCACACCCAGTGCCCCGAACGGACGCTAGCGCCGCCCGGCGCAGGCAGCGGAATCTCTGGCCCTGCGGGACCGACCGGTCTGTCCCGGGCGGCCAACCGCCATCCCCTGGCCGGGGCTGGTCCGCCCCGGCCAACAGGAGCGTCGAAGTTCGGTCGGGCGGGACGTCGGCGCGGCACCGCGGGCAGGGGGGATAATCGCCCGCGTGGCACAGATCGGGCCGGGCTTCCTGACCCTCCCCTACCGTCCGCCCAAGCCCCGCACCGACGGCCTCACCCACGTGCTGGACAAGGGCCTCTCGCTCGTGGGGCTGGAGGCGTTGATCCAGTCCGCACGGGACTCCATCGACATCGTCAAGCTCGGGTGGGGCACCGCGTATGTCTCCAACGGGGTGAAGGCGAAGGTGACGCTCGCCCGCGGCGCCGGGATCCACCTCTGCCCCGGCGGCACCCTGCTGGAGATCTGCGACAGCCAGGGCCGCACCCGGGAGTACGTCCGCTGGCTGCAACGCCTCGGCGTCAGCCACGTCGAGGTGTCCAACGGCGCCCTGGGCATGCCGCAGTCGCGCAAGCGGGAACTGATCCGGATGCTGGCGGCCGACTTCACGGTGCTCTCGGAGTGCGGGTCGAAGAACCCGGACGCCGAGGTGGTGGCTGCCGACTGGGTCGACGAGATGGCGGGCGACCTCGACGCCGGGGCGTCGCTGCTCATCGCGGAGGCACGCGAGAGCGGCACGGTGGGGCTCTACCTGCCCAGCGGCGAGGTGCGCGCCGAGCTCGTCGAGACGCTCGTCGCCGAGCTGCCGTCCGAACGGATCATCTTCGAGGCCCCGCGCAAGGACCAGCAGGCGTGGTTCATCCGCAGGCTGGGCCCGTCGGCGAGCCTGGGCAACATCGCCGCCGAGGAGGTCATAGCCCTGGAAACACTGCGCCTGGGCCTACGCTCGGACACCCTCGACCTCCTCCCCCCCCTGGCCTAACCCCCCGCTCGCACACACCGTGGAGTGCCCGCGCACAGGCCCGGACGTGTGCGCCGACGCTCCCCGG
>JBQTJE010000049.1:0-19872 GCA_052387455.1 Pseudonocardia sp. | reverse complement strand
GCCCGTCGGCCCCGCCCGCCGGCCCCGCCCGTCGGCGCGCCCCGCCGCGCCCGCCCGCCGCCGCGCCAACCCCGCAGCCCCCGCAGCCGCCCCCGCCCGCCGGCGATGATCGCCGTTCGGGGACGCGCAACCGTGTCCGGTGCGCCCGGCCGTCCCCGTTCGATGATCACCGGCATCCGCCCGCACCGCACCCGCCGCCCCGCCGCCCCGCCGGCGGTGATCGCCGTTCGGGGACGCGCAGCCGCGTCTGGTGCGGTCCGCCGTCCTCGTTCGATGATCACCGGCGTCCGGAGAAGGTCGGGCGGTCCCCACGCGGGCACGTGCCCTGCCCGCCCCGTTGCCCCGCCCCGCTGCCGGCCCCCGCTGCCCGCCCCGCCCCGCCGCCCGGCCCGCCCCGCTGCCCGCCCCGCTGCCGGCCGCCGCCGCCCGCCCCGCCCCCCGTTGCCCGCCCGTTGCCCGCCCCGCTGACCGCCCCGTTGCCCGCCCCGCTGTCCGCCGCCCCGCCCGCCCCCGTCCGCCGCCGCCGCGCACACCGCAGCCCCGACCGGCACCGCCGGTGATCGTGTGACCCCCGTCGCCACCTACCCTGGCAGCAGCCCGACCGGAGGAGTTGCCGTGCCCGCGCCCCGCTCGTACCGGCTGCGACTGCCGGTGCCCGCGCGCGTGGTCGTGCTGGTCTCGGGCTCGGGGACGCTGCTCCAGGCGCTGCTCGACGCCGCCGCCGCACCCGATCACCCCGCCCGCGTCGTCGCCGTCGGCGCCGACCGCGCGGGCATCGAGGGGCTCGCCCGGGCCGAGCGCGCGGGGGTGGAGACGTTCACGGTCGCGCTGCGCGACCACCCTGACCGGCCTTCCTGGGACGCCGCGCTCACCGCCGCGGTCGCGAAGCACGAACCCGATCTCGTCGTCAGCGCGGGGTTCATGAAGATCCTCGGCCAGGGGTTCCTCGACGGCGCGGGCTGTCCCATGATCAACGCGCATCCGGCGCTGCTGCCGTCGTTCCCGGGTACGCGCGGGGTGGCCGACGCGCTGGCCTACGGCGTGAAGGTCACCGGTGCCACGGTGCACCTCGTCGACGCGGGGGTGGACACCGGCCCGGTGCTGGCGCAGGCCGCGGTCGCGGTGCGTCCCGGTGACACCGTCGAGACGCTGCACGAGCGGATCAAGATCGAGGAGCGGCGGTTGCTGGTCGACGTCGTCGCCGCCCTGGCCCGCGAGGGCGCCACCGTGACCGGACGAGAGGTGACCATCCCGTGAGTGCTTTTCCCGGCGGCCCGGCCGAGCGCCGTCCCGTGCGTCGCGCCCTGGTGAGCGTGTACGACAAGACGGGCCTGGCGGAGCTTGCCCGGGGCCTGCACGCGGCCGGGGTGGAGATCGTGTCCACGGGCTCGACGGCGCAGCAGATCGCCGGGGCCGGGGTACCGGTCACGCCCGTCGAGCAGCTCACCGGGTTCCCCGAGTGCCTCGACGGGCGGGTCAAGACGCTGCACCCGGCGGTGCACGCCGGGCTGCTGGCCGACACCCGCCGCGCCGCGCACCTGACGCAGCTCGACGAGCTGGGCGTCGCGCCGTTCGAGCTGCTGGTGTCCAACCTGTACCCGTTCACCGAGACCGTCGCGTCGGGGGCCACGCCCGCGGAGTGTGTCGAGCAGATCGACATCGGCGGCCCGGCGATGGTGCGCGCGGCTGCGAAGAACCACGACTCGCTCGCCGTGGTGGTCGACCCGGGCCGCTACGGCTGGGTGCTCGCCGAGATCGCCGCGGGCGGGGTCACCCTCGCCGACCGCCGGTCGCTCGCCGCCGCGGCGTTCCGGCACACCGCCACCTACGACGTCGCCGTCGCGTCGTGGCTGGGCAGCGTGCTCGCGCCCGACCCGGAGACGCCGTTCCCGGCCTGGGTGGGCGCCACCTGGGACCGCCGGGCCGTGCTGCGCTACGGCGAGAACCCGCACCAGGCCGCGGCGCTCTACGTGTCCGGGCGGCCGGGTCTCGCGGCCGCGGAGCAGCTGCACGGCAAGGAGATGTCCTACAACAACTACGTCGACGCCGACGCGGCGTGGCGGGCCGCGCACGACCACGGCGACGTCCCGTGCGTGGCGGTCGTGAAGCACACCAACCCGTGCGGCGTCGCGGTCAGCATGGACGCCGCGCAGGCGCACCGCATGGCCCACGCCACCGACCCGACGAGCGCGTTCGGCGGGGTGATCGCGGCGAACGTCGAGGTCAGCGTGGCGATGGCGGAGCAGGTCGCGGAGATCTTCACCGAGGTGCTGGTGGCGCCGTCCTACGCGCCGGGCGCGGTGGAGGTGCTCGCGACCAAGAAGAACATCCGGTTGCTGCGCCTCGCGGTGCCGCCGGCGCGGGATGGCGCGGAGCTGCGCCCGGTGAGCGGCGGGCTGCTGCTCCAGCAGCGCGACGCGATCGACGCCGCGGGCGACGACCCGGCCGGCTGGACGCTCGCCACCGGCGACCCGGTCGACGCGGCCACGCTCGGCGACCTCCAGTTCGCGTGGCGGGCCTGCCGCTCGGTGAAGAGCAACGCGATCCTGCTCGCCGACGGCGGTGCCGCGGTCGGGGTCGGCATGGGCCAGGTCAACCGGGTGGACGCTGCCCGGCTCGCGGTGGCCCGGGCAGGCGAGCGGGCGCGCGGGGCGGTGGCGGCGTCCGACGCGTTCTTCCCGTTCCCCGACGGCCTGGAGGTGCTCCTCGACGCGGGCGTGCGTGCGGTGGTGCAGCCGGGCGGGTCGGTGCGCGACGCGCTGGTCGTGGAGGCCGCGGCCGCGGTGGGCGTGCCGATGTACCTGACGGGCACCAGGCACTTCGCGCACTGACCGGCGCGCCGCGACGAAGGAGCTCGGGCTTGCCGGGATGCGATACCGGGTTTCGCGCTGATCGGGCTAACGCCGGGGCCCGTTCGAGCGACGCCAATGTGACGGTCCGTCGTCCCCGAGGCGGGCCGGAGCTTCCCGGAAGGTTCCCGTGCGCCTGCTCGTCCTGTCCGTGCTCACCCTGCTCGCCGCGGCCCTCACCCCCGCGCCCGCGCGCGCCATCGAGGGCGGTGCCCCGGCCGACGCCCTGCCCTACGTCGGCCGGTTGACCGCCGTGCGCGACGTCGGTCCCGGCGAGGTCGGGGAGCGTTGCGGCGCGGTGCTGATCGCGCCGCGCTGGGCGCTGACCGCGGCCCACTGCCTGCGCTACGACGCCCCGGCCCCGTTCGGTGCGGGGCCGTACGGCCCGGGTGACGTGACCGTCAGGTTCGGCGCGCAGCGGGCCGACGGCGCCGGTGGGCATGCCGCGCGGGTGAGCACGATCGTGCGCGGCAGCCAGGACGTCGCGCTGCTACGCCTGGCCGGCGACGTGCCGCTGGCACCGGTACGGCTCGCGGACGCCGCGCCGCGCAGCGGCGGCGGGGTCGTCGCCATGGGCTGGGGCCGCGGCACCGGCGGCGACCGGCTGGAACGCGCCGACATGCGCGTGCGCGAGCCGGGGTCGTTGCTGGTCACGGTGCCCGACCGGGCTGCGGCGCACCCGGGCTCGGCCCATCACGGGGACAGCGGCGGCCCGCTGCTGGTGGCGCTGCCGGCCGGTGGCTACGTGCTGGCCGGGATCGCGAAATCGGCGATCGAGTCCTCCCGGGGCGCGCTCGCCAACGAGTGGGTCCGGGCCGACCGGAACTCGTCGACGTACGGGTGGATCGCCGAACACGTCGACGTCGCGCCGGCCCGGGGACTGCCGCATCCCAACATCCGCGCGACCTCGCCCTGACCGGTCGCCCCCGGCCTCGACCAAACAGACGAACGGCCCGACCTCGACGGACTTCGAGGGAGTCCGGAGATCGGGCCGTTCGTCAATCGCGCGCGCCGGGAGCGCGCACAATCACCGCCGGATCAGGGCATCGGCAGCGCGAACCCGCCGAGGGCGGGGGCGCCGGGCAGGCCCGGAACGGCGGGGCCGGCCGGAGCGGCGGGGGACGGGGAGCTGCCCTCACCCTCAGCGGCCTCGGCCTTGGAACGCTCGTCGGCGGCCTTCTCCTCGGCTTCGGAGATGGCGCGCTCGTCGGAGGTCATGGCCTCCTTCTTCTGGTCCGCGGAGGACTTGTTGTCCAGGTCGGAGTCGGTGTCGGCGCTCTGGGCGTCGGCGGTCTCGGCGTCGGCAGCCTTCGTGTCGGCGGCCTCGGCGTCGGTGACCTTCGGCTCGGCGACGGTCATGCTCGGGGCCTCGAAGACGAACGCCTCGGGCATCGCGGCGGGGGCCTTGGGGGCCATGGCCTGGCCGGGACCGCCGGTGAGCGACGCGATCAGGTCGGCGATGGGGTTCGACGGGGCGGCGGGCTCGGCCTGCGGCGCCGGCTTGGCCTGCGGCGCCGGCCGGGCCTCGGTGTCGGTGGCCTTGTCGGCGCCGGCCGAGCTGTCGGCGTCCGCGTCGGTGGCCTCGGTGTCGGTGGCCTCCGCGTCGGCGGCCTCGGCGTTCTTGGCGTCGGCCGTGGTCGGCGCGGTGGTGTCGCTCTCCTCGACGGCGAGAGCCGGGGCGGCGAGGCCGACCCCGAGGGCCGCGATGCCGGCGGCTGCGGCGGTGGCGCGAAGGCTACGCCGGACGAGGGTGCTCATGAGAAAGATCCCTTTCATTGACGTCGCTGATCTACCGGCCCCAACGAAGGCGGTCCCGCGAGGTTCTGCCGAACGGCCGAGTCGACTCGACCTTTCACTCGATCCGGTGACACCAGATCCCGTAACACCGCGCGGGGTGGGCCATGATCTGCACCTGTGGCGCCGGTATCGCAGAGGCTCGGGAGGCGGGGCGCGGCCGTCGGGGCCGGGCTCGGCACGGGGGTGCTCGGGCTCGGCCTGGGCCTGGGCTGGTTCTACTCCAGCCTGCTCCTGGACACCCGCCGCGCGCAGGTGTTCCCCGAGCTCGTGCTGGCCGCCGACACGTCGACGGTGACGCTGCGGCGCAGCCGGTTGACAGCTCAGCCCGGCGTGTGGGGCCTGCGCTGGGCGGATGGGCTGGCCAGGGTCGGGCCGATCCTCGCGGGCACGCGTGCCGAGGTCGTGCGGCGCCGCGACGGCGGCCCGATCCCGCCGCCGGGCACGCCCGCGGTGATCGACGCCGGACCGTTCGACCCGGACCCGTCGGCGCGCGGCCTGCGGTTCATCGAGGTGGACGTGCGCACGCCGCTCGGGGCGGCACCGGCGTGGTTCGTGCCGGCGGCCGGCCCGGACTGGGTGGTCCTCGTGCACGGCCGGGGCGGCGCGCGCCGGGAGAGCCTGCGGGTGCTGTCCGCGCTGCACACCGCCGGCTACCCGACACTGACGATCACTTACCGTAACGACGAGGGGGCGCCGCGATCGCCGGACGGGTTACATCACCTGGGTGATACGGAGTGGGAGGACCTACAGTCCGCAGTCCTCCTCGCGACCGCGCGCGGCGCCCGTCGGGTTGCCCTGTTCGGGTGGTCGATGGGTGCGGCCGTGATCGGCGCGTTCCTGGACCGCTCACCCGACGCGGCCCGGGTGGCGGCGGTCGTCTGGGACGCCCCGCTCGTCGACTGGCGGGCGACCCTGCGCCGGCAGGCCCGCAACCGGCGACTGCCCGGGCGGCTCGCCGCCGTCGCGTGCGTGCTCACCAGCCGGCGCATCGGCATCGACTTCGACCGCTTCGACCTGCGCGCCCACCCGCCCGCCGTCCGGCCTCCGACGCTGCTGCTGCACAGCGACATCGACACCGCCGTACCCGCAGGCCCCAGCCGGGCACTGGCCGCCGCCGCACCGGCGCTGGACTGGCCGATGCGCTACGTGGAGGTGCCGGGGGTGGAGCACACCGGGTCGTGGAACGCCGATCCCGAGCGTTACGAGCGGCTCGTCGCGGGCTTCCTCGCCGAGCACCTCGGCACCGACGGCGCCGCACCGGACCTGGCACGATGGGGCCCGTGACTCAACCAGGCAAGCAGACCGCGACGCTGCGGACCAACCAGGGCGACATCCGGATCAACCTGTTCGGCGACCACGCCCCGAACACGGTGGCCAACTTCGTCGGCCTCGCCACCGGTGACAAGCCCTACCGCGCCAAGAACGCCGCCGGTGGCGACAGCGGCCCGTTCTACGACGGCTCGATCTTCCACCGGGTCATCGCCGGCTTCATGATCCAGGGTGGGGACCCGACGGGCACCGGGCGCGGCGGCCCCGGCTACCAGTTCGGCGACGAGTTCCACCCCGAGCTCCAGTTCGACCGCCCGTACCTGCTCGCGATGGCCAACGCCGGCCCCGGCACCAACGGCTCGCAGTTCTTCATCACCGTCACCAGCCCCGACTGGCTCAACCGCAAGCACACGATCTTCGGTGAGGTCGCCGACGCCGAGTCCCGCGCCGTCGTCGACGCCATCGCGACGACGAAGACCGCCCGGGGCGACCGCCCCACCGAGGACGTCGTCATCCAGGGCATCGAGATCAGCTGAGCCGATGACGTATCCCGCCGGCCCGCCGTACCCCGGCGGCGACCCGCTGCACCAGCCCGGCGGTCCGCCGCCCGGCGCGCCGGTGGGGTGCGTCCGCCATCCCGATCGTCCCACCGGCCTGCGCTGCGTCCGCTGTGACCGGCCCGCCTGCCCGGACTGTCTGCGCGAGGCGTCGGTCGGCTACCAGTGCGTCGACTGCGTCACCCAGGGCGCCCGCGACACCCGCCGCGGCGTGACGGTCGCCGGGGCCGAGCCGGGGGGCGCCGCGCTGGTGGTGCCCGCGCTGGTGGCGGTCAACCTCGCCATGTTCGTCTGGACGGTGGCGCAGGCCGGCAGCATCGGCCAGAACTACACCGCGCCGATCTTCCGGGAATGGGCGCTGCGGCCCACCCTGGTCGCCGACGGGGAGTGGTGGCGGATCCTCACCGCCGGTTTCCTGCACGTCGGACCCCTGCACCTGGCGTTCAACATGCTCGCGCTGTGGATCATCGGGCGGGACGTGGAGGCGGTGCTCGGGCGGGGCCGGTTCCTCGCGGTCTACCTCGTGTCGCTGCTCGGGGGATCCGCGGCGGTGATGCTGTTCCAGCCGCCGAACGCCTCGGTGGCCGGAGCGTCCGGGGCGGTGTTCGGGCTGATGGGGGCGCTCGCGGTGGTGCTGCGCCGGATGCGCGTGCCGGCCGGGCAGGTGATCGGGCTGATCGTGGTGAACATCGTGATCAGCGTGGTGCTGCCCAACATCTCCCTGGTCGCGCACCTGGGCGGCCTCGCCGTCGGGGCCGCCGCCACCGCCGCGCTGGTGTACGCCCCGCGCGCCAACCGCAACGCCGTGCAGGCCGCCGCCCTCGCCGGCCTCACGATCCTCCTGCTCGTCCTGATCGCACTGGTGGCTGCAGTCCTCTGAACGCCGCCCGCCGCCCGTAGGTCGCACCTTGGACCCTTGAGGCGGCCCGGCGGCCGCGGCAGAGCGCGTTGTGGACCCTTGATGCGGTCCGGCGGCGGTCAGTAGGGGCGGTGGGGGTGGTGGGCGGTGAGGACCGCCAGCACGTCCTCCGGGTCGGCGTCCAGGTCGAGGCGTCCGAACACCGTCAAGCGCTCCGTACCGGCCGCGTCCACCGAGTCGATCTCCAGCAGGCTCGTCTCCCGGCCCAGCCGGCGGGTGCGGGACACCCGAACGTCCCGCACGAGCGGCCACGGGTGGTGGCGCCGGCGCAGCAACCCGCCGACGGTGAGGCCGTCCGCGTCGGCCCGCAGGCGTGGCCGCGCCCGGATGCCGAACGCCGCCACCAGGCCGAGCCCGCCCGTGCAGAGCACGGCGAAGAGGTAGGCCGCGGGATCGGTGGCGTCGCGGGCGACGAGCACCGCCAGCCAGACCGCCGACCCCGCCGCGCCGGCGCCGGCGAGGGTCACGAGCCCCGCGGACGGGCTCCACGCCGCGCCTGAGACGGGCGCGCGCCCACCGTGCGGGATCAGCGCCACCGCATCGTCATGAACAGCCCGACGACGATCAACGCGAACCCGATCGCGAAGTTCCACGACCCGAGCTGGATCATGAAGGCGATCTGGTCGCCCGCGAGGTAGTTGACCACCAGCCAGAGCAGCCCGACGAGCATCAGGCCGAGCATGACGGCCACGTAGACCGGGTGCGTCGGCCCGGCGAGCTTCACCGGCGCGGTGGCGCTTCCCCCGCCGACCGTGCGCGGCGGGGTGTAGGGCGCCTTCTTGCGAACCTTCGACTTCGGCATCTCGACCTCTACGGTTGCTCGGTCTCTACGGGCTGGTACCAGCGTTCGCACAACGGTAGCGTCACGCGCTCGCGCGCACGGCCGCCGTCTCCGCGGTGAGCGTCTCGACCAGCGCCGGCGCCACCGGATGTCCCGCGGACGCCATCCAGTTGGCCAGCATCAGGTGCCCGCCGTCGGTGAGCACGGACTCGGGATGGAACTGCACCCCTTCGACGGGCAGTTCGCGGTGGCGCACCGCCATGATCAGACCGCTGTCGGTGCGACCGGTGACCTCCAGGACGGCGGGCAGCGAGTCGGGCCGGATCGCCAGCGAGTGGTACCGGGTGGCGACGAACGGGTCGGGCAGCCCCGCGAGGACACCCGCCCCGTCGTGGTGCACGAGGGAGGTCTTGCCGTGCAGCAGCTCCGGCGCGCGCTCCACGATCCCGCCCCAGACCACGCCGATCGCCTGGTGGCCCAGGCACACCCCGAGCAGCGGCAGGCCGAGCTCGGCGCTGCGGCGGATCGCGGCGATGCTGGTGCCCGCGCGCTCGGGCGTGCCCGGCCCGGGGCTGACCAGCACGCCGTGCACGTCGGCCAGCTCGTCGAGGTCGACCACGTCGTTGCGCCGCACGACCACGTCGACGCCGAGCTGGGCCAGGTACTGGACGAGGTTGTAGACGAAGCTGTCGTAGTTGTCGATCACCAGGACGCGCATGATCCGATGATCCTACGGTGGGCGGGTGATCTGCGTCGATGAGTTCGGGCGTCGCTGTGGAAACGATCTTCAGCCTGGTCCGGAGAGGGCCGAGGGCCCGCATGCTCCGTGGGTTCTACTCAAGCGACACGGAAACTCCGAATGGTTGTCTTGATCGATTGTCCGGGCTCCAGAAGGTCGACCTCTCCTTGGCAGTCGTGAGACCGGAAGACGTAGAGCCGGAACGTCGACGAGTTGTGGCCGGCGACGTGGGGCTGACCGCCGAGGTTCCCGCACTGGAGGACCGGTGGGTAGGCAATCGGTCGCCCGTCGAAGTTCGTGTTTCGCCAGACACAGAGACTGTCGACCTCGCAATCGGAGATCGCAGCTGACGCGGCCGGCGGAGTGAGCAAGAGAATGAGAAGTGCGATAAGGATCGGCTTCGCCAGTGATGGAACCCTGATGAATCGGCGTGTGCGGCTCGGCGCGGCTTGGACCATGAGTCGATCATGAGATTGAATCCCGGCGTCGAGTACCGCCGTCCCGAGCGGATGTATGCCCATCGATCGGCGATCAGTCCGGGCCGACAGCTACTCGTCGTGTTCGACCGGATCCGATTCAGCCCACGCGGCAGCGGATGCGGTCCGGGCGTCATCCCGTGCTGAACCGACCGACGACCAGTCGCACCGGCAAGGAGGTGTCAACGTCCCGACCGGGCGCCGGGTTCTGTGAGATGACTCGACCGGAATCGCGAGGATCGAGGGTGGGCTGCTCGCTCACCGTGGCGGTGAAGCCCTGTGATCGCAGTTCAGCCAGCGCATCGTCGAGCAACTCACCGCGCACGTCCGGAAGATTTCTGAGGTCGCCGCCCGACGAGGTCAGGAGTGTGATGGCAGATCCTTCCGGGACCTTCGCGCCGGCACGTGGGTTCGTGCCGAACACCTCGTCACCGTCGCCATCGCGCTGCACCTGGAAGCCGTTCTCCTTCAAGGTGTCCTCGGCTTCCTTCGGGCCGAGGCCGGCCACGTCGGGCACTTCCACCAACACTTGCTCGGCACCGAGGAAGACCGTGACCGCTTCGCCACCGGTGACGGACTCGCCCGCTCTGGGCTCCGACCGCGTTACGCGATCGACGAGAGCCGCATCGGCTGTGGGTTCGCTGTTCTGCTGGCCCAACCGCAAGCCGACGTCGAGGAGGATCTGTTCGGCCTCCTCAACGGATCTCCCCTCGAGCAGGGGCACCGTTGCCCGTGCCGGCCCCGTGCCCACCCGGACGACGACGGGGGCCCGCTCGGCGACCTGGGTGCCCGCGGGCGGGTCGGTGCCGACGACCTTGCCCTTCTGCGCGACCTCCGAGGCCACCTGCTCGATGCGTGGCTGGAGCTTCGCGTTGAGCAGGCTCGCGCGGGCGGCCTCCTGCTCCTGGCCCACGACGTCGGGGAGCGCGAACTGCGCGGGCGCGGGCGGGTCGCTCAGGATCAGCCACGCCACCACGCTGACCAGGGCGAGCGCGGCGACGACCGCGAACCCGGTGAGCACGTTGCGCCCGGCGCGGCGGGGCTCCTCGTCGTCCCACTGCGCGGCGGGGGCGGCGCGGCGGCCGCCGTTGAGCCGCCGGGTGGGGGCCGACCCGGTGGCGAGCAGCGCGGTGCGCTCGTCGTCGGTCATCACCATCGGGGCGAGCGGCGCCTGCCCGCTGCGCACGCGTACCAGGTCGGACCGCATCTCGGCGGCCGACTGGTAGCGGTTGGCCGGGTTCTTGCTCAGCGCCTTGAGCACGACGGCGTCGAGCGCGGGCGGGATGTCCGGGTTGACGTCCGACGGGCGCTTGGGGTCCTCCCGGACGTGCTGGTAGGCCACCGCGACCGGGGTGTCGCCGGTGAACGGCGGCTCCCCGGTGAGCAGTTCGTAGAGCACGCAACCGGCGGCGTAGACGTCGCTGCGGGCGTCGACGGCCTCGCCGCGGGCCTGCTCGGGCGACAGGTACTGCGCGGTGCCGATCACGGCGGCGGTCTGGGTGACGTTCTGGCCCTCGCCCAGCGCCCTGGCGATGCCGAAGTCCATCACCTTCACCGCGCCCGACCGGTTGATCATCACGTTGGCCGGCTTGACGTCGCGGTGGATGATCTGGTGGCGGTGGCTGAAGTCGAGCGCGGCGCAGACGTCGGCCATCACCTCGATGACCTTCTGCTGGCTCAGCGGGCCCTGCGTCTTGACGATCTCGCGCAGCGTCTGCCCGTCGACGTACTCCATCACGATGTAGGGCAGCGGACCGGTCTCCGACTCGATCTCGCCGGTGTCGTACACCGCGACGATCGCCGGGTGGTTGAGGGCGGCGGCGTTCTGGGCCTCGCGGCGGAAGCGCATCTGGAACTGCGGGTCGCGGGCGAGATCGGCCCGCAGCACCTTGACGGCGACGTCGCGGCCCAGCCGCATGTCGAATCCACGATGGACCTCGGACATGCCCCCGTAACCGAGCGTCTCGCCCAGCTCGTAGCGCTCGGACAACAGTCGCGGCGTGGTCATCGTGGTCTGGTCCCGATCGTCTTCCCGGTGGGCGCGGTGCTCGTCATCTTGCCGGGCGGTATCGCCCGATGGGGTGGTCCTGCGCACGTCGAAGCGCCGGGGGGCCGGTTGGAGAGGCTCACCGGACGCGCTCGCCGATGATCAGCACGACGAGCGGCGCACGATCGGCCGTCCGACCGGTCAGGACGCCCTCCCGGCCGGTAACGCTACCGCTCCCGGCCGCCACGACCGAGCGGTCCGGTGTGGTGTGCGCCGCTTGGCCGACCGGGTCGCCCGCCCCGCCGAGGCCGCGGACGAACACCAGGTAGCCCACGACGACAGCGGCGAGGGTGAGCAGCACGAACAGCGCGATGAGCAGCGTCACGCCCGACGCCGAGCGTTGCCGGACGTTCAGCGGCGCGGCGTGCGCGGCCGACCCGGGGCCGCGGTCGCCGGGCGGGGTGCGGATGCCGGTGGTGCGCCTGCCCGGGTCGTCCGGCGCGGGATCGCGCGCCGGGCGTGCGGCCGGCGGCGCCGCCGGTTCGACGTACCGGCGGGGGCCGGCGGAGGAGGGCGGGGGGTCGGCGCGCGGCCGCGGGACGTGCCCGCCCGACGGCGAGTCGAACCACGTAGCGGGGGTCTGTGGTGGCCGCGGGGCGTGCCCGCCCGACGACTCCACCGGCGTGGGTGCACGGCCCGCCGGGGGCAGCTCGCCCAGGCGGCGCGGCTCGACGGCGGGGCGCAGCGGCGGGGGCGTCGGGGTCGGGGTGGGCGTGGGGACGGGGACGGGGACCGCTTCCGCCGGTCCGGGGTCATCGGTGCGGGCCCACCGGCGCCGTCGCCGGCCGGGTGCGGCCCCCGCCCCGGCGGGCGTGGGCGCCGGCCCGGCACCGGGTGCAGGTGCCGCGCCGCCGCGCCGCAGCGCCGCCACCGCCTCGGCGAACTCGCGCCCGGTGGCGTAGCGCATGGCCGGGTCCTTGACCAGGACCGCGTCGATGAGCGCGCGGACCTGCGCCGGCACCGACCCGGGCAGCGGCGGTGGCGCGTCGCGCACCTGCATCGCCGCGACGTCGACGGCGCTGTCGCCGCGGAACGGCCGGTGCCCGGCCAGGCACTCGTAGGCCACGATGCCCAGCGAGTAGACGTCGCCGGTGGGCCCCGCCTCGCCGCCGGTGGCCTGCTCCGGGGCGATGTAGTGCGCGGTGCCCATCACCATCCCCGAGCGCGTCACCGGCGCGGCGTTGGCGGCCTTCGCGATACCGAAGTCGGTGATCTTCACGCGCCCGTCGTCGGCGACGAGGATGTTGCCCGGCTTGACGTCGCGGTGCACGAACCCGCGCTCGTGCGCGGCGTGCAGCGCCCACGCCGCCTGCTCGACGATCCGCAGCGTCTCCTCGTGGCCGAGCGGCCCGCGGGCGACGAGGGTGGACAGCGGCTCGCCGCGCACCAGCTCCATCACCAGGTAGGCGGTGCGGCGCCCGCCCGGTTCGACGTCCTCGCCGTAGTCGTGCACGTGGGCGATGCCGGGGTGGTCCAGCGACGCGACGGTGCGCGCCTCGATCCGGAAACGGTGCCGGAACTCGTCGTCGCCCGAGAGCTCCGGGCGCAGGATCTTGACGGCCACGCTGCGCCCGAGCCGGGTGTCCCCGGCCTCCCAGACCTCGCCCATGCCGCCGACGGCGATCCGGCTCAGCAGCTCGTAGCGCTCGGCGATGAGCTGGCCGGCGACCAGCACCGTCACGGCGGGCCCCCCGCGCCGCCGGTCACGGGTCACCACGCAGCCCGGCGGCGATCACGGCCCGCCCGATGGGTGCGGCGCGGGAGCCGCCGGTGGCTTCGAGGTTGCGGTCCCCACCGTCCTCGACGAGCACGGCCACCGCGATCTGCGGGTTCTGCACCGGCCCGAAGGCGATGTACCAGTTGTGCGGCGGCGTGGCCTTGGGGTCGGCGCCGTGCTCGGCGGTGCCGGTCTTGGCGGCGAGCTGCACGCCGGGGATCTTGGCGCCCGCGGTGCGGTTCTCCGCGCCGATCATCAGGTCGGTGAGCTGGCGGGCGACCCCGGCGTCGACGGCCTGGCCCAGCCGGTCGGGCTCGGTGACGTCGACGACCTCCAGGTCGGGGGTCTGGATCTCCTTGATCAGGTACGGCTGCATGGACTGGCCGCCGTTGGCGATCGCCGCGGCGATCATCGCGTTCTGCATGGGGGTGAGCCGCACGTCGCGCTGGCCGATGCCGGACTGCTGCAGCGCCGCGACGTCCTCGACGTCGCCCAGTGTCGAGGGCGCCACCGCCATCGGCACGCCGATACGGGTCTGCGGGTCCACGCCGAACGCCTCGGCCTGGCGGCGCAGCGTCGCCTCCCCGAGCTGGGCGGCCAGCTCGGCGAACGCCGTGTTGCAGGAGCGCGCGAGCGCGTCGCGCAGGGACGCGGTGCGCCCGGTGCCGCACGGGGTGCCGGCGAAGTTCTGCAGGTCGGTGTTCGTGCCGGTCAGGGTGATCGACGAGGCCGCGGTGAGCTGCGACTCCGGGCTGAACCCGGTGGACAGCGCCGCCGCGGTGCCCACGACCTTGAACGTCGATCCGGGCGGGTAGGTCTCCTGCAGCGCCCGGTTGACCAGCACGGGGGGCTCGGCGTCGTTGAACCGCGCCCACGCGGCCTGCTGGTCGCCGACGCGGGTGCCGGAGAGCTCCTGCGGGTCGAACGACGGCGTGGAGACCATCGTCAGGATCTCCCCGGTCTGCGGGCGCAACGCCACCACCGCGCCGGCGAAGTCCTGGCCGTCGAGCTGGTCGTAGGCGGCGCGCTGCATGGCCGGGTCGATGGTGAGCACGACGTTGCCGCCGCTGGGGTCGCGGCCGGTGACCAGGTCGGACAGGCGCCGCCCGAACAGCTTGTCGTCGCTGCCGTTGAGCACGTCGGTGGCCGCGCGCTCGATCCCGCTGGAGCCGTAGGTGGGGGAGAAGTAGCCGGTGACCGCGGCGTACACCGCGCCGTCGGGGTAGCGCCGCTCGTACTCCCGGTCGCCGATCTTGATGCTCTCCGCGAGCACCTGGCCGCCCGCGCTGATCTGCCCGCGGTCGCGGCTGTACTCGGCGAACAGCACCCGCTGGTTGCGCGGGTTGTTGCGCAGGTCGCCGGCCTGGACGACCTGCACGTAGGTCAGGTTGGCCATCAGCAACGTGATCATGGCCATCACGGCGAGCGCGACGCGGCGCACCGGGCCGTTCACCGGGGACGCTCCACGAGCTCGGTGCTGGCCTGCGCGATCGGTGCGCGCGGCGAGGTGGCGCGCGAGGGCAGCGGGGCGCGGGCGGCGTGCGAGACCCGCAGCAGCAGCGCGACCAGCGCGTAGTTCGCCACCAGCGACGACCCGCCGTAGGACAGGAACGGCAGCGTGAGGCCGGTCAGCGGGATCAGCTTGGACGCCCCGCCGATCACCACGAAGATCTGCAGGGCGACGGTGAACGCGAGCCCGCAGGCCAGCAGCTTGCCGAAGCTGTCGCGCACCGCGACCGCGCTGCGCAGGCCCCGGGTGATCAGCACCAGGTACACCATGAGGACGGCGGCGAGCCCGATCAGGCCCAGCTCCTCGCCCAGCGACGACAGCATGAAGTCGGTGGCGGCGAACGGCACCAGGTCCGGCCGGCCCGCGCCCAGCCCCGTGCCGCCGACCCCGCCCGTGCCGAGCCCGAACAGCGCCTGCGCGATCTGGTAGCCGGCCCGGTCGTAGTCGGAGAACGGGTCGATCCAGATCTGCACGCGGGCCTGCACGTGGCCGAACAGCTGGTAGGCGATCATCGCGCCGCCCACGAAGAACGACAGGCCGATGAGCACCCACGAGACCCGCTCGGTGGCGACGTAGATCATCACGAGCACGATGCCGAAGAACAGCAGTGACGAGCCGAGGTCGCGCTCCAGGACGAGCACGACGATGGACAGGCCCCACGCCGCCAGCAGCGGCGCCAGGTCGCGCGCGCGGGGCAGCTCCATGCCGAGGAACTTGCGCCCCGCGGTGCGGAACAATTCGCCCTTCTGCATGAGGAACCCGGCGAAGAACACGATCATGAAAATCTTCGCGAACTCCCCGGGCTGGATGGAGAACCCGCCGATGAGCACCCAGATCTTGGCGCCGTTGACCTCGGAGTAGTCGTCGGGCAGCACCCCGGGCAGCGCCAGCAGCGCCAGTCCCGCGAACCCGGCGGTGTAGGCGTAGCGGGAGAGCAACCGGTGGTCGCGCACGAGGAACAGCACCCCGACGAACAACCCCAGCCCGACCGCCGTCCACGCGATCTGCCGGGTGACCAGCTCGGTGGGCAGGTCGTTGCCCAGCCGCAGCGCGCGCTCCCGCGCGGCCAGGTCCAGCCGGTAGATCATCACCAGCCCGAGCCCGTTGAGCAGCGCCACGCACGGCAGGATCAGCGGGTCGGCGTACGGCGCCAGATGGCGCACCGCGACGTGCGCCGCGGTGAGCAGCCCGAGGTAGGCCGCGCCGACCCAGAGCAGCGACGTGATCGTGCGGGCCGGGTCCTCGTATCCCGAGGTGTTGATCTCGACGAGAACCAGCGCCCCGGTGACGATCACCGCGGCGAACGCCAGCAGCAGCAGCTCGATCGTCCGCCCGGTCGGCAGCGGCGCCGGCTCGGCCCGTCCGGGCACCGGCGCGCTGCGCACCTCGGCGGGCATCAGCTCACCGGCCGACAGGTCGTCCCCGGCTCCGGTGTCGGCATGGGCAGCGGAGCCTCGACCGGCGGCGCCGGCACGATGCCGTTCTGCGGCGGCGCGGGCGCGGCGGGCGGTGCGGGTGTGGCCACCGGCTGGCACGGCGGCAGCACCTGGTCGCGCAGCCTGCCCACCGTGGCCTTCGCCGCGGGCAGCCCGCCGCGGGCGAGGATCCCGTTCGACACCTGGCTGCGGGCGCTCTCCGGCAGGTCGGCCAGCGCGATGTCGGTCTGCTCGGCCACGTCGTTGAGCGGGCCCAGCACGGGCACCTCGCCCTGCACCCCCTGGAAGATCGCCACCCGCTCCTGGTGCGCCGCGACGAAGTACTGCTCGTTCACCCACGCCCGCGCGAGCACCCCGGCGCCGACCAGCACGGCAAGCACCGCCGCCGCCGCCAGCGCCGCCCGCAGCCGCGAGGGCCGCCGAGCCGCCGCGGCGGGCGCGCGGGCGGGCTCCACCCGGTGCGGCATCGTCGTCGCCGAGGCCCGCGCCGCCGCCGAGTCGGGCCGGGCGTCCTCCGTGCCGTCACCCGCCGCACCCCCGACGATCGGCGCGTCCTCCCCGAACTCGACGTCGACGACGTCCGCGACGATGCAGGTGATGTTGTCCGGCCCGCCGCCGCGCAGCGCCAGCTCGATCATCCGGTCCGCGCAGGCGCGCGGGTCGGCGTAGGTCGCGAGGGTCTCGGTGAGCGTCTCGTCGCTCACCACCCCGGACAGCCCGTCGGAGCACAGCAGGTAGCGGTCGCCCGGCCGGGCCTCGCGGATGGTCAGCGACGGCTCGATCTCCTGGCCGGTGATCGCGCGCAGCAGCAACGAGCGCTGCGGGTGGGTGTGCGCCTCGTCCTCGGTGATCCGGCCCTCGTCGATGAGGGACTGGACGAACGTGTCGTCCTTCGTGATCTGGGTCAGCATCCCGTCGCGCAACTGGTAGGCGCGCGAGTCGCCGACGTGCACCAGGCCGATCCGGGAACCCGCGAACAGGATCGCGGTGAGCGTGGTGCCCATGCCCTCCAGGTCGGGTGCCTGCTCCACGTGCTGGGTGATCGCCGCGTTGCCCTCGACGGCCGCATCGCGCAGCTGGGCGAGCAGGTCGTCGCCGGGGGTGTCCTCGTCCAGCGGGGCCAGCGCCGAGATCACCAGCGAGGACGCCACCTCGCCCGCGGCGTGCCCGCCCATCCCGTCGGCCAGCGCGAGCAGACGGGGGCCGGCGTACACGGCGTCCTGGTTGTTCTGCCGGACCAGTCCGCGGTCGCTGCGGGCCGAGTAGCGCAGGACGAGGGTCATCGGAGCACTCCGAACGCTGTGGGTGCTGTGGTCGGCCGCCTCATGACCGTAGCTCGATCACCGTCTTGCCGATGCGGACCGGCACGCCCAGGGGCACCCGGGTGGGTCCGGTGACCTTAGCCCGGTCCAGGTAGGTGCCGTTGGTCGACCCGAGGTCCTCGACGTACCACTCGTCGCCCTGCTGGGCGATCCGGGCATGCCGGGTGGACGCGTAGTCGTCGTCCAGGACAAGGGTGGAGTCGTCGGCGCGCCCGATGAGGATCGGGCGGGAGTCCAGCGACACCCGCGTTCCCGCGAGCGCCCCGTGCGTGACGATCAGTTGCCGGGGCAGCCGCCCCCGTCCGCGCCGGCTCGACCGGCCCGCGAGCGTGCCGCGCAGGCCCGCTGCGGCGTACAGGTCCGATCGCACCACCCGCAGCGCGAACAGCACGAAGAGCCAGAGGAGGGCAAGGAAGCCCGCCCTGGTGAGCTGCAACACCACCTCCGCCACTCTCGGCGAACTCCGTTCTTGCAACGGGAGACCGTGCGGTCCTCCGGGATGTCAGGCCTGGGTGCGGAAGACCAGGCTCGAATGCCCCACGCGGATCACGTCGCCGTCGGAGAGCTGCCAGGTCTGCACCGGGTTGCCGTTGACCGTCGTGCCGTTGGTCGACCCGAGATCGGACAGCGTGGCGCTCTGGCCGTCCCAGCTGATCTCGACGTGCCGGCGCGACACTCCGGTGTCCGGCAGCCGGAACGACGAGTCCTGCCCGCGACCGATGACGTGGTTGCCCTCGGTGAGCGCGAACGAGCGACCCGAGCCGTCGTCCAGGCTGATGCTCGCGTTGAGCGGCTGGTAGCCCCCGCCCGCCCACCCCTGCTGCTGGCCGTAGCCCTGCTGGTAGCCCTGCTGCTGCTGGTAGCCCTGGTCGTACCCGGGCTGGGCGTAGCCCTGCTGGTAGCCGCCCTGCTGGTAGCCCTGGTCCTGCGCGGGCGGGTAACCCTGCTGCTGGCCGTAGCCCTGGTCGTAACCCTGCTGCTGGGCCGGCGGGTACTCACCCTGCGGGTAGCCCTGCTGGGGGTAGCCGCCCTGCTGGTAGCCCTGGTCCTGGCCGGGCGGGTAGCCCTGCTGGGGGTAGCCGCCCTGCTGGTAGCCCTGGTCGTACCCCGGGGCCTGCGCGGGCGGGTAGTCACCCTGCGGGTAGCCGCCCTGCTGGCCGTGGGCCTCGCGCTGCTCGCCCTGTTCGTACCCGGCGGGGGGCGCGTACGTCTGCTGCTGCCCGTAGGGGGCTCCACGGTCGTAGCCGTACTGCCCGTTCTCCTCGGGGTGGCCGGGTTGCTGGCTCATCGGTGCTTCTCCTGCGTCGCGTGCTCGGATGGCGTCCCGGCGGGAAGCGTCGGGGTCCACGGCTGAGCGGGTGCGGAACTGTCCCGTGTGCAGCGCATCGGAGCGCTCCAGAAAGACTACGACCTCACCGTAGGTGTCCCAGCCCTGGTCGGCGAGATATTCGGTGACGAAGCGGGTGAGCGCGTGCTCGTCCAGCTCCGGATCACCGGCCGCGCGGTCGGAGTCGGACGGGCTGAGCAGCACGGCGAAACGGTTGGGCACCAGGCGGTACCCCCCCGGCTGCTCGTTGATGTTGTCCTCGGCTTCCCGGAGCAGCGCCTGTCGAATCTCCTGGGGAACGACGCCGCCACCGAAGACCCGCGCCGAGACGTCGCCCACCATCTCGTTGAGACGGTGTTCGAACCTCCCGACACGACCCACCCGATTGCCCCCTTCACCGCTCGGCGTGTTGCTGACAGGACCGATCGTATCTGTGCTAGCCACGGTCGTGACCGCCCCGTCGCCCGACCGGTGCCGATCGCTCGCCCGAACGGTCGCTGATCGGCACCGTGGCGTCCCCGATGGACGCCGTCGTGGGCCGCCCCGTTCGCTCCGCGGGCACCTCCGCCCCGCTCTGCGGGCCCCGCCGGACCCCGTGCTAGCGTCTCACCGCCAGGGCGAGTGGCGGAATGGCAGACGCGCACGGTTCAGGTCCGTGTGTCCGTAAGGACGTGAGGGTTCAACTCCCTCCTCGCCCACCACATCCCATTCTCGCCGTCTTCGGCGATCACCGCATCCCCCATGCGGGGCGGTCGGGGTGGTCGGCGCGCACCACCAGGTCCGCGGTTCCCGCCGGATCGCACTCGTCGACGTAACGGGCGTACGCCGGCAGGGTCCAGCGTTGCTCCTCGGTCGTGCGCCGGGCCAGCGCCGCGGCGGACATGTGCAGGTGCACGGTGAGCTCGAACGGCAGGCCGCGGCCCAGCAGCAGGTGTCCCGCGACGAGCACCACCGCGTCGTCGGCGAGCGCGGTGTAGCCGGCGCGGTAGGAGCGGTCGGCGGCCGCGTCCCACAACCGTGGCAGCACCCTGCCCGACCCGCCCGCGGCCGCCGGGTCGAGCACCTCGCGACGCAGCGCCGCCGCGTCCAGCGCGAGGTCCAGCAGCGCGTCCGGGTCGGTGCGGCC
>JBQTJE010000048.1:0-44549 GCA_052387455.1 Pseudonocardia sp. | reverse complement strand
GGGTGGACGGGGGCGGAGTCCGCGGGAACCGGACAGGGGCTCTTCGGCATCACGAGCATCTCGTCGGCGCGCAGCGTGGCGCCGCTGGCCCCGCCGGTGAGCACGACCAGGTCGCCGACGGCGGGCTTGGCGCCGATGCCGGTGACGTCGACGGGCACGCTGAGCCCGTCGACGGACACGACCGTCGCGTTGTTGCCGGTGAGCGCGGTGACGGTGCCGGCGACGCGGGCCCGCGGGGTGAACGCGCCGACGACGGTGGCGGTGTCGCCGGTGCCGTCGACCCGCACGACGATCCGCTCGCCCGCGGTCAGCTCGGCGACCGTGCGGCGCTCGCCGCCGCCGCGCACCCGGGTGGCGTCGTCGGCGACCAGGCTCCGCTGCGGCGCGCCGTCGGGGGTGAGTGCGAGCGTGCCGCCGCCTGCGGTGACGACGGTGCCGGCCAGCAGGGTGTCGTCGCCCAGCCGCGCGCCGAGCACGCCGCCGGGGCTGCCGCGCCCCTCGCGCCCGGGCCGCCCGTCACGCCCCTCGCCACCGGGACCGCCGGGACTCCCGGGGCCGCCGGGACCGAAGCCCGGCCCGCCGTCGAACCCCGGCACGTCGTCGAACCCCAGCCCGCCGTCGAACCCGGACTCGAACCCGCTGTCGAACCCGGCGAGGGCGCCGGGGCCGCGGTCGTGCCGGTCTCCCGGACCGAAGCCGGGCCCGCCGCGCCCGCCGGGCACGAGCGCCGCCGCCACCACCGCACCGACGACGAGCAGCGCGACCACCGACGCGCCGATGATCGCGCCGCGGCGGCGGGGCACGAAGCGGCGCCACCCGCCGGGCCGGGGGGGCGGCTGGGGTGCGGTGGGCGGGTCGGTGGGGTCGGGCGTGGTCACGGTTCCTCCTGGGAACGGCTCATCGGGCGCGGTCGTCGGGTCTGTCGTCGGGTCGGGAACGGTCGGTCGGGACAGCCGTCGCTGTCCTGACCGACGGTGCTCCGCGCGCCTGAACCGCACCTGAAGCCGATCGCGCCTTCAGCCGATCTTCAGCCGCCCACCGGGCCTGCGCCCCCCGTGCGCCCCCGGGCGAGCCCACAATGGAACCGTGACCGCGCGGGTGCTGGTGGTGGAGGACGCCGAGGCGATCCGCACGGCCGTGGTCAGCGGGCTCGCCGGGGCGGGCTTCGGCGCCACCGGCCGTGCCGACGGTCGCAGCCTCGAGCAGGACCTCGCCGCCTTCCGGCCCGACCTCGTCGTCCTCGACGTCATGCTGCCCGGGCGCGACGGGTTCGCGCTGCTGGACGTGGTGCGCCGGCACAGCGACGCCGGCGTGGTCATGCTCACCGCCCGCGACGGCGTCGACGACCGGCTCCGCGGGCTGCACGGCGGCGCCGACGACTACGTGGTGAAGCCCTTCGCGCTGGCCGAGCTGCTGGCCCGGGTCACGGCGGTGCTGCGCCGGATGGGCCGCACGCCCAGCGCCGTGGCGGTGGGCGACCTGCTGGTGGACGCCGCAGCCGGCACGGTGCTGCGCGCCGGCACACCCGTCGAGCTCACGGCCACCGAGCTGCGGCTGCTCGACTACCTCGCCGCCCAGCGCGGCCGCGTGGTGAGCAAGGGCCAGATCCTCACCCGGGTGTGGGGCTACACCGACTACGACCCCAACCTCGTCGAGGTGCACATCTCCGCGCTGCGCCGCAAGCTCGGCGAGCCGCGGCTGCTGCACACCGTGCGCGGGCTGGGCTACGTGCTGCGCGCCGAGCCCGAACCGGAGCCGTCGTGACGGCCGGTGCGCCAGGGCCCGCACCGCGGCTGGACACCCGGTCGCTGCGCCGCCGGGTCACGGCGCTGAGCCTGGCGGTGCTGGCCGCGGTGCTGGTGGTCGTCGGGGTGCTCACCGACGTGGTCGTCGACGCGCAGACCCGCTCGGACCTGCGCGGCGAGCTGGTCTCCCGGGCTGCGCTGGCCGGCGAGCTGGTCGCCCGCGGCACCGGTCCCGCCGAGCTGGTGCGCCAGCTGGAGGCCCCGGGCGTGCGCGCGGTGGTCGTCGGGCCCGACGGCAGCGTCTACGGCACGGGCGGGCCGCCGCGCCGGTTCCGGGACGGCGGGCCTGCGCGGCGCGGCCAGGACGACGCCGGCGCGGTCGTGCAGCAACCCCTCGCCGACGGCTCCCGGCTCACCCTCGTCGCCACGGAGGGTCCGGTCGGGGCGGCGCAGCAGCGGTTGCGGCGCACGATGTTCTGGCTGTCGGTGATCGCGCTCGTCGTCGCGGGTGTGGTGACGCTGTTCACCACCCGGGTCGCGCTCGCGCCGCTGGAGACGATGACCGGGCTGGCCCGCTCGATCACCCGCGGCGACCGGGGCCGGCGGCTGGCCCCGACCCGCAGCGACACCGAGCTGGGCCGCACCGCCGCCGCGTTCGACGCCATGCTCGACGAGCTGGAGGGCGCCGAGCGGGTGGCGCGCGCCGCGGAGGCCACGGCGAAGGCGTCCGAGGCGCGCACCCGGCGGTTCGTCGCCGACGCCGCCCACGAGTTGCGCACCCCGCTCGCCGGGGTGCAGGCGGTGGCCGAGGCGGCCGCGTCTCCCCAGCTCGACCCGGAGGAGCGCGACCGCCAGCACCAGCTGCTGGCGCGCGAGACCCACCGCGCCGGGCGGCTCGTCGACGACCTGCTCGCGATGGCCCGCATCGACGCCGGGCTGGAGCTGCGCCGCGAGCCCGTCGAGCTGCTGGAGCTGGCGCGCGCCGAGGTGGAGCGGGTACGGGTGCGGGCCGCCGACCGCACCATCGAGGTGTCCGGCACCGCCGTCACCGTGCCCGGCGACGCCGAGCGGCTGGGCCGGGCGCTCGCCAACCTGCTGGACAACGCGCGGCGCCACGCCGGGCCCGGCGGCACCGTGCGGGTGCTGGTCGGTGACTCCGGTGCCGGGGCGAGCGTCACCGTCACCGACACCGGACCGGGAGTGCCGCCCGAGCAGCGCGAGCGGATCTTCGACCGGCTCGTCCGGCTCGACGACGCCCGCAGCGCGGACGCGGGCGGGGCCGGGCTGGGGCTCGCCATCGCCCGCGGCATCGCCCGCGCCCACGGCGGCGACCTGACCTGCGTGGACCCGCCCGACGGCACGGGCGCGGCGTTCGTCCTGACGCTGCCCCGTCAGCTCTCGTCGGCCGGGCTGGCCTTGCGCACGTAGAGCAATCGGTCGCCGCGCTCCAGGGCGTCGACGACGGCGGCGTCCACCCGGTGCAGCTCCCCGTCGCGCACGACGCCGAGCACGATCTCGGGCAGGTGCCGCGGCGAGCCGCCGAGCTCCTCCTCCTCGACCGCCCGCTCGCTGATGGCGAACCCGGCGTCGGGGGTGATGAGGTCCTCGACCACCTCGACGATCTTGGGCGTCGTCGTCGCCATGCCCAGCAGCCGCCCCGCCGTCTCCGCCGAGACGATCACCGAGTTGGCGCCGGACTGGCGCAGCAGGTGCACGTTCTCCGACTCCCGCACCGACGCCACGATGGTGATCTTCGGGGCGAGCTCGCGGGCGGTGAGCGTGACGAGCACCGCGGTGTCGTCGCGGTTGGTGGCCACGACGATGGCCTTCGCGTGCGCCACCCCGGCGATGCGCAGCACGCTCGACCGGGTGGCATTGCCGTTCACCGTCACCAGGCCCAGGGCGGACGCGGCGTCGAGCTGGCCGCGGTCGGTGTCGACCACGACGACCGACTCCGGATCGACGCCGTCGCCGAGCAGGGTGTCCACCGCGGCCCGGCCCTTGGTGCCGTAGCCGACGATGACGGTGTGGTCGCGCACGCGGGACCTCCAGCGCTGGATCCGGAAGGACTGCCGGGACCGCTCGGTGAGCAGCTCGACGGTGGTGCCGACGAAGACGATCAGGAACAGCAGCCGCAACGGCGTGATCACCACTGTCGTCAGCAGCCGCGCCGTGTCGCTGACCGGGACGATGTCGCCGTAGCCGGTGGTGGAGAGCGACACCGTCGAGTAGTAGAAGGCGTCGGCGAGCGAGATCGGGGTGTCGGAGTTGTTGTCGATGTACCCGTCACGCCCGAAGTAGACGATCAGCGCGGACGCGGCGAGCGCCCCGAACGCGATCGCCAACCTCTTCAGCAGCGCCACGATCGGCGTGGCCGACACGTCCGGCATCCGGATCGGCCCGACCAGCGACGGGTCGGCGAAGGGCCGCCGCCGATCTCTCCTCATGGGAGCGGAGGTTAGACGGCGTGGCCGGACGCGGCACCGTGCGGTCCGCCCACCAGGGGCGCCGTGGCATGATCCGCGCCGTGCAGGGGCGACGTCAGCGGGCCGCGGGACTGCTCGCCGCGCTCCTCGCGACCACGGGCGTGCTGCACTTCGTCGTCCCGCAGCCGTTCGACGAATTGATCCCCGAGCAGCTGCCCGGCACCCCGCGGTTCTGGACACTCGCCTCGGGAGCGGCCGAGCTGGTGGTCGCGGGCCTGGTCGCGGTGCCGCGCACCCGCCGGCTCGGCGGGGTGGCGGCCGCGGCGCTGTTCGTCGCGGTGTTCCCCGGCAACGTGAAGATGGCGCTGGACTGGTCGGACCGCGCCGCGCTCTACCAGGTCCTGGCGTACGGCCGGTTGCCGCTGCAGGTGCCGCTGGTGCTGTGGGCGCTGAAGGTGCGCCGCGACGCGACGGCCCGTCCGCCGGCGGGCTGATCCGGGCGAGCAGGCCGTGGCGGGAGGTCACACCCGCACGGGCACCGCCGCGACCAGGGCCCGCAGGCCGTCCGCGTCGAGCAGGTCGGCCGGGCGCAGCGTGTGGTTGTGCCGCACGTGGTGGAACGCCGCGCGCACGCGCTGCGGCGGGCAGCCGGCGAGCGCCGCCCACGCCAGCCGGTACGCCGCGAGCTGCACCGACAGCGCCGGCAGCCGGGCGGCGTCGGGCAACGGCCCGGTCTTCCAGTCGACCACGGTGTAGCCGTCGTCGTCGTCGAGGAACACCGCGTCCATCCGGCCGCGCACGCTCACCCCCCCGACCACGGTCTCGAACGGCACCTCGACCTCCACCGGCCGCCGCGCCGCCCACGGCGAGGCCAGGAACGCCTCCTGGAGCTCGGCGAGCGTGTCGTCGTCGGCGGCGCCGTCGTCGGCGGCGCCGGGCAGTTCGTCGAGGTCGAGCAGCTGGGCGGCCCCGAAGCGCTGCTCCAGCCAGGCGTGGAACGCGGTGCCGCGCCGCGCGTGCGGGTTGGGCGGCAACGGCAGCGGGCGGCGCAACCGGGCGGCGAGCGCCGCGGGATCGGCGGCGAGCTCGACGAGCTGGCTCACGGTGAGCTGCGGCGGCAGCGCGACCGTGGGCCGCGCGGCCGCGGTGGCGCGCTCGGCGAGCAGGACCTCGACGTCGGCGGCCCAGCCCTCGGGATCGGCGGCGGGATCGGCGAGGGTGGCAGCGGCGGCGGGGCCGGCCGGGTCGGCGGGGTCGGCCGGGCCCGGCACGTCCAGTAACGCCAGCTGCGCGCCCGGGCCGGCGGCCGTCTCGGCCCAGGCGCGCCGCCGCGCCGCCCGCGCGGCCAGCTCGGCCGCCACCAGCTCGGCGCCCCGGCGTACCGCGGGCGCCCGCTCCCCCAGCGGGTCGACCGGCCAGATCGCGCTCGGCGGCGCGGCCGTGACCGGGTTGACGTCCTCGGGCCCGGGCTGCTCGGCCCAGTGCTCCACCACTCCGGCGCCGGCGTCGACCACCCCGCGGATCTCGGTGAGGAACTCCGAGGGCCCCTTCGGCGACGCGCCCGACGCCCCCCACCAGTGTCCCGACACCAGCAGCACCCGCTCGGCGCGGGTGAGCGCTACGTAGGCCAACCGCCGCTCCTCGGCGAGCCGGCGCTCCTCCAGCGCCGCCAGGTGCGCCTTCACCGCGTCCTCCAGCTCACGGCGGGTGGCGGGCACCGGGCGGCCGTCGGCGTCGCACCCGGCCGCCGGCAGGTGCAGGCCGGGCAGGTCGGCGGCGTCGCCGCGCAGCGGGACCGGCAGCTCGGCCGGGCTGGTGAGCCAGCTGCCGCCGAGGCGGCGGCCCGGGAAGACCTTGTCCACCACGTGCGGCACCGCCACGACCTGCCACTCCAGGCCCTTGGCGGCGTGCACGGTGAGGACCTGCACCCGGTCGGGGGCGACCTCGACCTCGCCGGGGGACAGGCCGTCCTCGGCCTTCTCGGCGGTGGCGAGGTAGTCCAGCAGCGCCGGCAGGCTCGGCACCTCCGCCCCGGCGGCGAACTCCGCGACGACGTCGGCGAACGCGTCCAGGTGCGCGCGACCCACCGGGCCGGGCCGGGCGGCGGTCTCGGCATCGAGCAGCAGGAGCCGCTCGGCGTCGGCCACGAGGTCGGTGAGCGGCGCCGACGCCCGCGCCCGCAGCCAGCCCAGCTCCCTGGCCCGGCGCCGGATCCGGGCGACCCCGGCCGGGGAGTACGCCGACGCGGGGCCGGGGTCGTCGAGCGCGTCGACCAGCCCGGCCTGCTCCACCTGGTCGCCGGGCAGCGCGCCCAGCGCCAGCTCGGCCGCCGTGAGCGGGCCCCGCCGCGCCGGCAGCGCCGGCACCAGCTCGCGGGCCCGCGCCCACAGCGCCGCGAGATCGGCGACGCCCAGGCGCCAGCGCGCGCCGGTGAGCAACCGGACGGCGGCGGGCCCGGCCAGCGGGTCGACCACCAGGCGCAGGGCGCTCGTGAGGTCGCGGACCTCGGGCGTGTCGAGCAGCCCGCCCAGGCCCACGACCTCCACCGGCAACCCGCGCGCCCGCAGCGCCGCGGCCAGGGCGTCCATGTCGGCGCGCCGGCGCACCAGCACCGCCGACGTGGGCGGCGGCGCCCCGGCCGTGTCGGCGCGGCGCCAGTGCGCGGCGACGGACTCGGCGACCCACTCGACCTCCGCGGCGACGTCGGCCAGCAGCGCCACCTGCACGTCGCCGGGCTCGGCCCCTTCGCGGGCCCGCAGCTCCCCCACCCGCACCGCTCCGTCCCGGAGCGGGCCCGACACCGCGTTGGCCAGCGCCAGCACCTCCGGCGGGTTACGGAAGCTCGTGAGCAGCCCGTGCTCGGCGGCGGGTCCGTCGAGCATCGGGAAGTCGGTGCGGAAGCGGGCGAGGTTGCCCGCGCTCGCCCCGCGCCACCCGTAGATCGACTGGCAGGGGTCGCCCACCGCGGTGACGGCCGGACCGTCCGGCCGCACCGGTTCCCCGGGCCGGGTGCCGAACAGCGCCCGCAGCAGCACCCGCTGGGCGTGGCCGGTGTCCTGGTACTCGTCGAGCAGCACCGCCCGGTACGCCGCGCGCTCCTGCGCCCCGACCTCGGGGTGCTCGTCGGCGACCCGGGCGGCGATCGCGAGCTGGTCGGCGAAGTCCAGCGCCCGCTCGGCCCGCTTGCGCGCCGCGAACGCCTCGACCAGCGGCAGCAGCGCCACCCGGCGGCGCTGCGCCTCGACCCAGCCGCGGTAGGCCTGCGTCGGCTCGGCGCGCTGGCCCTTCCCGCGCGGGGCGATCTCCAGCAGCGCGGCGAGCGCCTCGGCGTGGCGGCGCAGCGCCCCGGCGTCGACGAGGTGCTCGCCCATGTCGCCGGCGAGCGCGAGCACCCAGCCGGTGACGGTGGCCGGGACGTTGTCGACCTCCAGATCCTGCGCCCAGCCGGCCACGACGCGGTGCGCGAGCTGCCACGACGCCGTCTCCCCCAGCAGCCGGGCGGCGGGCTCGGCGGGCAACCGCAGCGCGTGCTCGCCGACCAGCCGCCCCGCGTAGGCGTGGTAGGTGGAGACCGTGGGCTCGCCGGCCAGCACGTCGGCGCGACGGCGCCCGCTCGGATCGAGGTCGTCGAGCAGGCGCGACCCGGACAGGCGCCGCAACCGCGCGCGGATCCGGGTGCCGAGCTGCTGGGCCGCCTTGCGGGTGAACGTCAGGCCCAGCACCTGCTCGGGGAGCACCGCCCCGGTGGCGACCAGCCACACCACGCGCGCGGCCATCGTCTCGGTCTTGCCCGCGCCCGCACCCGCCACGACCAGCGCCGGGGACGGCGGCGCGGCGATGACGGCGGCCTGCTCGTCGGTGGGCGGGGGCAGGCCGAGCGCGGTGGCCAGCGCCCGGGGTGTGAGGGTCACGCCGCGATGTCTACCCGACCGCCCCGACAGAACCGCGCCCCGCGCCGCCACCGCCCCGCGCGACCTCGCACCGCGCCAACTTCCCAGCGCCGCGCCCCCGTCCGGACGGTGGCGCGGCGCCAACCGATGGGCGCGGTCGTCAAGCCGGGCGGCGGCCGCGCGCGGTGAAGAGCGCCGGGCCGAGCATGTCCTGCGCCGGGTCGTCGATCTCGACCAGGTAGCGCTCGACGTCGTCGTCGGTGACGCCGACCAGCTCGTCGCGCACCTGCTCGAGGTTGGCCCGCAGCAGCCGGGCGTACGCTCCGCCGCCCCAGCCGACCGTGACATGGCCGTCGACGCAGACGCCCGTCAGCCCGGCCGCGACGTACGCCGGCCCGAGGCGGCGGCCGTACGCCAGATCCGCCCCGCGGCTGGTGAGCAGCGCGCCGAACGCCCGGTTGACCGTGTCGAGCACCCGCGACCGTTCGTCGGTGGCCGGCGGACCTGCCACGACCATCGTGGTGAAGTCGCTGGTCACCAGCCATCCGCCGGGCTTGAGGGCACGTACGAGCCGGGCCAGGACGTCGGCGCGCTCGGGCAGGTGCAGCAGCACCAGCCGGGCGTGCACGAGGTCGAACGCCGCCTCGGGCAGCTCGTCGGTCCGCACGTCGCGCGTGCGGATCTCGAAGGGCCCGCGCGTCCACCGGGTGTCGAGGTCGACGGCCAGGACGTGGCCGCCGGGCCCGACCCGCTCCGCCATCCACCGCGCCACCGACCCGTCGCCCGCCCCGACCTCCAGGCAGTGCCAACCCTGGGCGATCCCGACCGCGTCGAGGTGGCGAACCGTCACCGGGTCGCAGACGGCGGACAGCGCCGCGAACCGCTGCCCGGCCTGCGCGGCGGCGTTGTCGAGCGCGTAGGTCCCCCGCGCTCCCCGGTAGCGGTCATGCCGACCCCCTCGTGCCGTCGGGCCAGCTTGCTCCGCCCCGGCGGCCGGGCCAGCAGTTATTCCTGCGGCCGCCATCCCTGCTGCCGTCATCCCTGCGGCACCGGGCGGCCCGCGTCGCCGAGCGGGCAGCTCGTGCGCACCGGGCAGCGGTCGCAGTCCGGGCCGGTGCGGGCGACGAACCGGGCGCCTGCGGTGTCCTGCGCGCACCCGGTGACGACGGTGCGCCAGTGGGCGACGCCGTCGTCGTCGAGCGGCTCCTGCACGGGTTCCTTCGGCGTGCCGGTGGCGAGCCGGTCCGCGACGAACACCAGCCGCGCCCCGCCCGGCGCCGCCCCCCGGTCGACGACGTCGCCGAAGGCCCCCAGCGCGGCCGCGAGCTGGTACACCGCGAGCTGGGCGTGCTCGGCGGTCGCCTGCTTGGACAGCGCCGTCCGCCCGGTCTTGACGTCCACCACCACCGGCCGCCCGTCCCGGTCGACCTCGAGGCGGTCGACCCGGCCGCGCAGGCGCAGCCAGGGCCCGCCCGCCCGTTCGGGGCGCAGGTCGAGCTGCACCGGGTGCTCGACGGCGACCAGCCGCAGCCCGCCCGCCCGGCTCGCGCGCACCCATTCGTCGAACGCGGAGAGCATGCCGCGCACCCGCACCAACTCGCGGCGGCCGAACCACGGCGCGCCCGCGTCGAGCCGCGACCACGCCGAGCGCAGTGCGCCCTCCAGCTCGGCCCCGTCCGCACCCGCGGCCCGGGCCTGCACCAGCGCGTGCACCAGCGACCCGGTGACGGCCGCGAGCGCGCCCACCTCGCCGCCACCGTGGCGTTCCAGCACCCAGCGCAACGGGCAGCGCATGATCTTCTCGACGTCCGACGGCGACACCGGCACCACCTCGCCCGGGGCGCGCAGCGGAGCACCCGAGGACAGCGGGCCGAGCCCGTACCAGTCGTCGGGATGCGCCCCGGGCACCCCCGCCTCGGCGAGCCGGGCCAGCTGCGCGGCCGCCCGCCCGGCCTTCCCCGCCGACCCGGCACCTGCGCCGCCCGAGTGGCACGCGGCGGGCTCGGGGCCGCCCGAGTGGCCCGAGGACGGGGACGGGGGCGGGGGCGGGGTGGGGGGCGGGGGCGGGGTGGGGGGGGTGACGGCTTGGCGGAGCTCGCCTACCAGCTCGGCCAGCACGAGTGACCGTGACGGGCGGCGTACGGGGCGGTCGGCCTCGCCGGCGGGGATCGGGTCGAGCTCGTCGAGGAACCGCGAGGGCTGCTCGTCCTCCGCCTGCACCGCGCTGACCAGCAGCGTCGACCGCGCGCGGGTGCACGCCACGTAGAACAACCGGCGCTCCTCGGCCAGCAGCGGCGCGACGCGGGACACCGTGTCGTCCGGGTCGGCGATCCCGGCGACGGCGTCGACGAGCCGCTCCGAGCCGAGCAGGCTGCCGCGCAGCCGCAGGTCCGGCCAGCTGCCCTCCTGCACGCCCGGCACCGCGACGACCTCCCATTCCCGCCCGCGCGCGGCGTGCGCGGTGAGCAGGGCGACCGCCTCGGCGGGCGCGGCGCGGGGGGCGAGCGTGGTGGCGCCGCCGCCGGGGAGCTGCTGCTCGGCCAGGTAGGAGACGAAGCCGTCGACGTCCGCACCGGGCAGGCGGTCGGTGTAGCGGGCGGCCGCGTCGAACAGGGCGAGGACGGCGTCGAGGTCGCGGTCGGCCGCGGCCCCCACCGGGCCACCGCGGGCGCTCGCCTCGCTCCACCGCGCCGCCAATCCGCTCGCGTCCCACACCTGCCACAGCACCTGCTCGGCGCTCTCCCCGTCGCGCACGGCGTCGGCGGCGCGGGCGAGCAACCCGCCGACGCGGCGCAGCGGCGCCGTCTCGTGCGGCGGGAGCGACACGAGCGGGTCGGGGCGGCCGCGGACGGCGTCGCGCAGCGCGCCGACGAGCAGCGGGTCGCTGCCGGCCCGCTCGTCGGTCGCCGCGCCCGCCACCTCCTCCGCCCGGTCGGCCGCCCCCGCCTGGCCCGCCTCCCCCGCCGGGCCCGCTGCGGCCGGGCCCGCCTGAGCCGTCTCCCCCGCCGGGCCCGCTGCGGCCGGGCCCGCCTGAGCCGTCTCGCCCCCCGTCGCGCCCGCGGCTGGACGGCCTGCGGCGTGCAGCCGCAGCAGGCCCCGACGCAGGCGGCGCATCCGCATCGGGTCGGCCGACCCCAGCGGCGAGGTGAGCAGCGCCGTCGCGGCGTCGGCGTCGAGCTCGCCGGGGCGGATCGCGTAGCGCAGCACCATCAGCAGCGGCACCACCGCGGACTGGCGGGCCAGCGGCAGCTCGTCGGGCGGCGCGGCGATCGGGACGCCCGCGGCGAGCAGGGCGCGACGCAGCGCCGGCAGCGTGCGCCGCGTCGACCGCGACAGCACCGCCATCTCCGACCACGCCACCCCGTCGACGAGGTGCGCGCGCCGCAACCGGTCGGCCACCCAGTTCGCCTCCTGCGCCGCCGACGCGAACACCCGAACCGCCACCGTCCCACCCCCCTCCCCCCGCGAGTCCGCATCCTCGGCACGGCGAGTCCGCGTTTCCGGCACGGCGAGTCCGCGTTCTCGGCACGGCGAGTCCGCCGTTCCGGCACGCCCGGCGGTCGCCACCGGCCCCGGGCGTGCCCGCCACGGGCCACCGCCGGGCAACCGCGCCAGCAATCGCGCGCCGGCCTCGCGCACCGCGGGCGCGCAGCGGTGGTCCCCGCCCAGCACCACCGTGTCGGCCTCGACGGCCCGCAGCCCACCCGGGTCCGCGCCCCGGAACGCGAGCACGGCCTGGTCGGGGTCGCCCGCGAGCAGCACGGTGCGTGCGGTCGAGCCCAGTGCGCGGACCAGCTCCATCTGCTGCGGGTCGAGGTCCTGGGCGTCGTCGACGAGCAGGTGGCGCACCCGGTCGCGCTCGGCGGCCAGCAGCTCGGGGTCCGACGCCAGCGCGTCGAGCGCGGCCGTCACCAGCTCGGCGGCGTCGAGCGCGGGGGCGGTGGCCTGCGCCGCCGCGCGCCCGGCCGCCCCGCGCAGCTGCACGACGTGCTCGTAGGAGCGGTAGAACGTGCCCGCTGCGACCCACTCCGGCAGGTGGTGGCGCTCGCCCAGCTCCGCCAGCCCGTCGGGGCCGAGGCTGCGCTCGGCGGCCCGCATCAGCAGCTCCCGCAGCTCCGTGGCGAACGCGGGCAGGTGCAGCGCGGGACGCAGGCGCTGCGGCCAGCCCGAGTCGGGCGCGGTGCCGTCGAGCTCGCCGGCCAGCAGGTCGCGGATGACGGCGTCCTGCTCGGCCCCGGCCAGCAGCCGCGGCGGCGGGTCCCCGTGGCGGGCCGCGTGCAGCCGCAGCACCCCGAACGCGTAGGAGTGCAGCGTGCGGACCAGCGGCTCGCGCAGCGTCGCGCCGTTCGCGGACGCGCTCGGCTCGCCGGGCCGCAGCTCGCCGGGCCGCGGTTCGCCGGGCCGCAGTTCGCCGGGCCGCAGGCCGCCGGACCACAGCTCGCCGGGCAGCGGCTCGCCAGGCGGCGGCTCGTCGGCCAGCGGCTCGTCGACCAACAGCTCGTCGTGCAGCAGGGCGGTGAGCCGCACCCGCAGCTCGACGGCGGCGCGCCTGCTCCCGACCAGCAGCAGCGTGTGGCCCGGCGCGCCGCCCGCCCGCACCCGCGCCGCGGCCACCGCCAGCAGCAGCGCCGTCTTCCCCGATCCCGGCCCGCCCACGACCCGCAACGGCCCCGCGTCGTGGGCCAGGACCCGGCGGGCCGCGGCGTCCCAGCTCGGGGCCGGGGCCGCCGGACGCGGTCGGCGGACCAGCCCGGGCGCCGCACGCTCGGGCCCGGGCGCGACCCGCGCGCGGCGGTCGGCCCCCCGGGGAGGCAACCCCGCGCCCGCGACGGCCCCGCACCCGACGCGCCGGGCCACGCCGCCGGTCGGGTGCGGTGTCGCGCACCGGGCCCTGCGGGGTGGCAGCATCTGGCGGGTGTCCGACGAGCTGCACGTCCGCGCCTACGGCCCCGCCGACGGCCGTCCCGTCCTCGCCCTGCACGGTGTCACGGGGCACTCCGCGCGGTGGAAGGTGGTCGCCGACGCGTTGCCGCACCTGCGCATCCTCGCGGTCGACCTGCGCGGGCACGGCCACTCCACCTGGAACCCGCCGTGGGGCATCGAGCAGCACGTCACCGACGCTCTCGCGGTCCTGGACGCGGCCGAGCTGGCGCGGGTCGCCGTCGTCGGGCACTCCTACGGCGCCGCGATCGCCCTGCACCTGGCCCGCACCGAGCCCGGGCGCGTCGAGCGGTTGGCCCTGCTCGACCCCGCCGTGGGGCTGGACCCGCGCGACATGCTGCACGCCGCCGAGGACAGCCGCGCCGACGAGACCTTCCCCGACCTCGTCGCCGCCCGCGCGCACCGCGCGATCCGCTGGGCCGGCATCGCCGACGAGCTCGTCGAGGCCGAGCTGGCCGAGCACCTCGTCCAGGACGGCACGCGGCTGCGGTACCGCTACTGCCAGGGCGCGGTCGTGACGGCGTGGAGCGAGATGGCCCGGCCCGCGGTGCTGCCGCCCGAGGGGATGCCGACGCTGCTGGTGCCGGCGTTGCAGTCGGAGTTCGTCAAGCCGCGCTGGGTGAAGGCGTGCCGGGCGGCCCTGGGTGACTCGCTCACCGTGGCCGAGGTCGACTCCGGGCACATGGTCTATCTGGAGTGCACCGGCGAGGTGACGGCGCTGCTGGCGGAGTTCCTGCGGTGAGCGATGCGCACGAGCGGGTGCGGGCGGTGGTGCGCGCCATCCCGCGGGGGGAGACCCGCTCGTACGGCGAGGTGGCCGCGGAGGCGGGGCTCGCGTCGGCGCGGCTGGTCGGGCGGATCCTCGCCGAGGACGGCCAGGACCTGCCGTGGCACCGGGTCCTGCGCGCGGACGGCACCTGCGCGCCGCACATCGCCCGCGAGCAGGCCGCGCGCCTGCGGGCCGAGGGCGTGACGCTGGTGGACGGGCGCCTGCCGCGCGAGCGCCGCCGGACCCGGTGAGCCGCGCCGGGCCGGCTCAGCGGTACGGCGCGAACAGCTCCGTGAACAGCTCCGGGGCCTGCGCCGGCAGCGGGTCCACGATGTAGTGCTCGGTGCCCATCGTGGCCGCGAAGTCGTCGTCGGACAGCGCCAGCATGAAGTGGTCCGGGCCGACCTGGCTGCGGTGCGCCCGCAGCGACGCGCGCTTGGCGGCGGCGTGCTCGCCCGCGACGACACGGTGGGTGACCTCGGCCTCGGGCTTGCCGAAGGTGGAGACGTCGATCGCGGGGGGCGGTGCGCCGCCCTCGGCGGCCATCCGCGCGAAGCGGCGCAGCACCGCCTCGCGCGGGAACGTGGACTGCGCGACCACGGGCACCCCGGCCAGCGCCGCGGCCCGGCGGCCGACGCGGTGCACCTGGATGTGGTCGGGATGGCCGTAGCCGCCGCCGTCGTCGTAGGTGGTGAGGACGTCGGCACGCTCCTCGTCGAGGATCAGCGCCAGGCGCCGCGCGGCGTGCTCGACGTCGGCCTGCCAGAAGCAGAACGGCGCGGCGTTGGACGCCTCGCCCATCATCCCGGAGTCGGTGTAGCCGAGGAACTCCACGCGCTTGGCGCCGAGCGCGGCCGCGGACTCGAAGCACTCCGCCGACCGGCGCATCGCGAGCTGCTCCCCCGGCTCCAGCACCCCGGGCACCGGCACGCCCAGCTCGCCGCGCGTGGCGAAGACCAGCACCACCCGGTGCCCGGCGGCCGCGGCGCTGGCGAGGGTCGCCGCGGTGGTGATCGACTCGTCGTCGGGGTGTGCCTGGAAGCTGACGATGGTGCCCATGGGTCCAGGCTAGACGGCCCGCCGGACGGGTTTACCCCGCCGATCCCGCGGGTACGGCCCGGTGTGCCGCTTCCCCATGCCACCCTCGCGGGCACCTGACCGGTGCTGCTCCTCGTCGTCCTGCACGCCGTGGTCGCAGCGCTCGTGGTGCCCGTCGTCGCCCGGTACGGCTCCCGCGGGTTCCTGCTCGCCGCCGTGGCGCCGCTGGCCGCGTCGGTCTACCTGATGGCAGCGCTGCCCGAGGTGCTCGCCGGGGACGACGCCGTCGAGACCGTGTCGTGGGTGCCGGGCTGGGGCCTCGAGCTCGCCTTCCGGCTGGACGCGCTGTCCGCGGCGATGACGGTGCTGGTCGCCGGGATCGGGGTGGCGGTCGCGCTGTACGCCCGGGCGTACTTCGCCGGTACCCGCCCGGCCCGCACCGCGTCCGCGCTCGTCGCGTTCACCGGCGCGATGCTCGGCCTGGTGCTGGCCGACGACCTGCTGGCGCTCTACGTGTTCTGGGAGCTGACGACCGTCACCTCGTTCGTGCTCATCGCGCACGACGACACCCCGGCCGAGCACCGCCGCAAGGCCACCCAGGCGCTGCTGACCACGACGGCCGGCGGGTTGGCGATGCTGCTCGGGTTCGTGATCCTCGGCGAGACCGCGGGCACCTACTCGATCTCCGCGCTGGTCGCGGCGCCGCCGCAGGGCGCGCTCGTCACGTTCGCGCTGGCGTGCGTGCTGCTGGGGGCGTTCGCGAAGTCCGCGCAGGTGCCCTTGCACGGCTGGCTGCCGGCGGCGATGGTCGCACCCACCCCGGTCAGCGCGTACCTGCACGCCGCGGCGATGGTCAACGCCGGGATCTACCTGGTGGCCCGCCTCGCCCCCGGGTTCGCCGACAACCCGCTCTGGCGCCCCGCCGTGCTCGTCGCGGGCGTGCTCACCCTGCTCGTGGGCGGCTGGCGGGCGCTGCGCCAGACCGACCTGAAGCGCCTGCTCGCGTTCTCCACGGTCGCGCAGCTCGGGCTGCTCATGGTGCTGCTCGGCGAGGGCAGCCGCACGGCGGCGCTGGCCGGGGTGGCGATGCTGCTCGCGCACGGGCTGGCGAAGGCGACGCTGTTCTTCGTCGCCGGCGCGATCGACCACGAGCTGGGCACGCGCGACCTGCGCGAGCTCGGCGGGCTCGGGCGCCGCGCCCCGGCGCTCGCGGTGATCACCGCGCTCGCGGCGGCGTCGCTCGCCGGGATCCCGGTGCTGCTCGGCTGGGCGGCGAAGGAGTCGGCGTACGAGGCGTTCGTGCACGGCGGGCCCGGCTCGGCGGTGGTGCTCGCCGGGCTCGTCGTGGGCTCGGCGTTCACCGTGGCCTACGCGCTGCGCCTGGCGATCGCGCCGTTCGCGGGCCCGCCGGGGCCGGCGGGCGCATTGCCTGCCACGCCGTGGGGCCTGGCCGGGCCGGCGGTCCCGCTCGCCGCGGCCGGGCTCGTCCTCGGGCCGTGGGCCGCGCCCGTCGACGCCCTGGCCGCGGGCTGGGCCGACCGGTTCCCGGTGGCGCCGGGCGCCGACCCGGATCACCACGTCGAGGTGTGGCACGGGCTCACCCCCGCGCTGGGCTGGTCGGCGCTGACGATCGCGGCCGGGGTCGCGCTCTACGTCGCGGGCGGGCGGGTGGCCCGCGTGCAGGACCGGATCGGGGCGGGGCTGCCGGACGCGCTCGACGTCGACCGCGGTTACGACGCCGCGCTCGCGGGACTGCGCCGGGTGGCCCGCGTCGTCACCGTCGCCGTCCAGGCCGGGTCGCCGTCGGTGTACCTGCTCGTCATCGGGGCCACGGTGCTGGCGCTGCCGGGCACGGCACTCGTCGCGGCCCTGCTCGGCGGGACCGCCGGGCAGGTCGCGGCCCCGGTGGCGTGGACGAGCGTCGAGGAAGCGGTGCTCGGCGCCCTGGTGGTCGCGGCCGCGGTCGCCACCACGCTGATCAAGCGCAGGTTGGCGACGGTGATCGTGCTGGGGTTGGTCGGCTACGGGGTGGCGGGCCTGTTCGTGCTGCGCTACGCCCCCGACCTCGCGCTCACCCAGCTGCTGGTCGAGACGCTCACCCTGGTGGCGTTCGTGCTCGTGCTGCGCCGCCTGCCCGAGCACAGCGCCGACCCGGCGGCGAGCACGCGCCGGCGGGTGGCCCGGGTGCTCGTCGGCTGCGCGCTGGGCGCGGTCGTCGGCGGGATCGGGCTGGTCGCCGCGACCGCCCGCGTCTCCCCCGGCGTGGTGCCCGCGATCGTCGCGGTCGCGCAGCCGCAGGCGCACGCGCCCAACGTCGTCGCCGCGATCCTCGTCGACATCCGGGCGCTGGACACCGTCGGCGAGATGTCCGTGCTGCTGGTCGCGATCGTCGGCGTCGCGAGCCTGATCCTGGTCAGCCGCCGCACCGTCGCGGCCACGCCGGACGAGCCGATGTCGCCGCTGGAGCAGGAGGTGATCCGGTGACCGGGCCCGCCGAGGACCGGTGGCTGCTCGCCGGGCGCGCCGACGCCGGCGACCGGTCGCTGCCGCTGGAACTGGCGGCCAGGCTGCTGTTCCGCAGCATCCTGCTGCTCTCGCTCTACCTGCTGTTCGTCGGCCACTACGACAGCGGCGGCGGGTTTGCCGGGGGCCTCGTCGCCGGCATCGCGTTCACCGTCCGCTACATCGCGGGCGGGCCGCGCGAGCTGCGCGCGGCCATGCCGTTCGACCCGGGCCTGCTGATGGGGGCGGGACTGCTGCTCGCGCTGGGCACCGGGACCGCCGCCTGGTTCGCCGGGCAGCCCTTGCTCACCAGCGCCTACCTCAGCACGACGCTGCCGGTGGTCGGCGAGTTCGCGGTGGTCAGCTCGGTGCTGCTCGACGTCGCGATCTACCTGCTGGTCACCGGCGCCGCCGTGGACGTGCTGCGGTTGCTCGGCGTGTACGGGGCGCCCGAGGTCGAGCCGCCCGCGGGGCGGGAGCTGCGATGACCGGCACCAGCATCGCCCTGGCCGCCGTCGTCGCCGCGCTCGTCGCGACCGGGTTCGTGCTGCTCACCAGCCGGGCGCTGGGCCGGGCCGTCGTCGGCTTCGTGATGCTCGGGCACGCGGCCAACCTGCTCATGCTGCTGGCCGGCGGGCCCGCCCTGGCACCGCCGGTGGTGGGCGAGGGCGACGCGGCCGAGCTGGCCGACCCGCTCGTGCAGGCCTTCGCCCTCACCGCCATCGTGATCACGTTCGGGGTCACGGTGCTGCTGCTGGCGCTCGTGCACCGGTTGTGGGTCACCCGCGGCACCGACCTGGTGCCCGACGACCCCGAGGACCGGCGACTCGCCGCCACCCGCGACGAGGCGGAGGTCGACCTGTGAACGCGCTGGTGACACTGCCGGTGGTGGCGCCCCTGGCCGGCGCGGCCGCCACGCTGCTGCTCGGCCGGCACACCGCGCTGCTGCGCGCGACCTCGGGGCTGGTGCTGGTCGGGGTGCTCGGCTGCGCGGTCGCGCTGCTCGTCCTCGCCGACCGGACCGGCCCGCAGGTCGTCGCCCTCGGCGGCTGGCCCGCATCGTTCGGCATCTCGCTCGTGGCCGACCGGCTCGCCGCGCTGCTACTGGTCGTCGCGCTCGCGGTGCTGCTCGCGGTGCTGGTGTACGCGGTGGGGCAGAGCGCGTCGGACCCCGACGGCGGGTTCCCCGTCACCGTGTTCCACCCCGCCTACCTCGTGCTCACCGCCGGGGTGTGCCTGGCGTTCCTGTCCGGTGACCTGTTCACCCTGTTCGTCGGGTTCGAGATGCTGCTCACCGCCAGCTACGTGCTGGTGACGATCGGCGGCACGGCCGAGCGCGTGCGGGCGGGCAGCACCTACATCCTGGTCAGCCTCACCGGCTCGATCCTGTTCCTGCTCACGGTCGCCGCGATCTACGCCGCCACCGGCACCGTCAACCTCGCCGACCTGTCGCTGCGCCTGGCCGAGCTCGACGTCGGGTTGCGCCGGGTGCTCGGTTTCCTGCTGCTCGTGGTGTTCGCGATCAAGGCGGCGGCGGTGCCGCTGCACGCGTGGCTGCCCGACAGCTACCCGTCGGCCCCGTCGCCGGTCACCGCGGTGTTCGCCGGGCTGCTCACCAAGGTCGGCGTCTACGCCCTGATCCGCACCCAGACGTTGCTGTTCGGCGAGGGCTCCGCAGCCGGCCCGCTGCTCGTGCTCGCGGTGCTCACCATGCTGGTCGGGATGCTCGGCGCGCTCGCGCAGTCCGACCTCAACCGGATGCTGTCGTTCACCCTGGTCGGCCACATCGGGTTCATGCTGTTCGGGCTGGGCCTGTTCACGGTGGCCGGGGTGGCCGGGGCGATCTTCTACACCGTCCACCACATCGTCGCCCAGGCGGCGCTGTTCCTGGTCAGCGGCATCATGGAGCGACGGACCGGCACGGTCGTGCTGGCCGAGCTGGGCGGCCTGGCCCGGCTCAGCCCGGTGCTGGCCGTGCTGTTCGCGGTACCGGCGATGAGCCTGGCCGGCATCCCGCCGTTCTCCGGCTTCCTCGCCAAGCTCGCGCTGCTCGTCGCCGCACCCGGCCAGGGAGTCGCCGCGGTCGCGGGCGCGGCCGTCGTCATCCTGGCGAGCCTGCTCACCGTCCGCGCGATGGCGCTGGTGTGGACCAGGGCGTTCTGGGGCGAGCCCGCACCGGTGCGCCCCGACACCGACCCGTCCGACGCCGTGCTCGTCGGCACCCGGCTGCGGGTACCGGCGACGATGGTCGGCGCCACCGCCGCGCTGATCGCCGCCGGGCTCGCGATCACGGTGGCCGCCGGGCCGCTGCAGGCCCTCACCGAGCGCGCGGCCACCGACGTCGTCGAGCGCACGGTCTACGTCGAGGCGGTGCTGGGTGGGTCGGGTGGCTGAGCGACGGGGGACGGCGCAGCGGCCGGCGGCGGCCCGGCTGGGTGCTGCGACGTTCCTGCTCGTCGTGTGGGTGCTGCTCTGGGGCGGGCCGAGCTGGGTCGTGGTGCTCGGCGGCGCCGTTCTCGCGCTCGCGCTGGTCGTGGCGTTCCCGCAGCCGCCGATGCCGCTGGGGGTGGGCAGGCGGCCCGGCCGGGTGCTCGCCGCGCTGGGTTGGGTGCTGTGGGACATCTGCTCCTCGACGGTGGCGGTGGCGTGGGCCGCGATCCGCACCGGTCCCGCCACCCGCGCCGAGCTGGTCCTCGTCGAGGTCCCGGCCTGTGACTCCGACGTGCTCGTGCTGACGGCCTGCCTGATCAGCATCAGCCCCGGCTCGGTGGTCGTGGAGATGGACACCGAGCGGATGGAGCTGCTGGTGCACGTGCTGCCGGTGCACGACCTGGAACGGTCCCGCCGAGACGTCGCGCGGTCGGCCGACCGGCTCGTGCGCGCGCTGCGAGGACCGCGATGAGCCCGCCGCCGGTGCTGGTCGCCGTCTCGCTGGTGCTGCTCGGCATCGGTGCGCTGTGCTGCCTCGTCCGCGCCGTCCTGGGGCCGACCGCGCTCGACCGCGTCGTCGCGCTCGACGTGTTCCTCGTCGTCGTCGCCGCCGGGATCCTGGTGCGCTTCGCCGGCCCGCAGGCCGAGCTGTCCGTCGTCGTGCTGCTGGTCATCGCGCTGCTCGCGTTCGCGGGGTCGGCGAGCGTGGCCCGCCTGGTGGAGCGGCGGCAGCGGTGAGCCCGGTGACGGCGGTGAGCTCCGTGACGGGTGAGGTCGTCGGCGTCGTCGCGGGGCTGCTGCTCGTCCTCGGCTCCCTGCTCGCCATGCTCGCCGGGCTGGGCGTGCTGAGGTTCCCGGACACGCTCTCCCGGTTGCAGGCCGCCACGAAGCTCCAGGCGGCGGGTGTGGGGATCGCACTGCTCGGGTCGGCGCTGGTGGCCGGGGACGCCGCCGAGGTGACCACGCTGGTGCTCGTCGGCCTCGCGCTGGTGGTCACGGTCCCGGTGCTCGGCCAGGTGGTCGCCCGGGCGGCGTACCGCAGCAGCGCCCGCGACGACGGCGCCCGCGACGACCCAGCCCCCAACGACCCAGCCCGCGACGACGACGTCCCCTGAGCTGCCGATACGGCGGTTCGGCGGGCGCCCGGCGGGGAACCATCCTGGTGTGACCGCCCCATTCGAGCGCCCCTTCGAACCCGGCCGCCGCCGGGGCCGCCCCCTGGCCCGCCCGCTGAGCGGGCACGAACTGGCCCAGCTCCGGCACCTGGAACGCGCGCTCGGGCACGACGCCGATGCCGCCGCACCGCCGCCGCCCGGCGCGCCCGCCGCGGCCGCCGTCCCCGCCCGGCGCCGCGCACCGTGGTGCCGCCAGGAGCGGATCGTCGCGGCCGGGCTGCTCGTCCTGCTCGTCGTCGCGTTCCTGCCCGCGGGGCTGCGCACCGCGCTCCTCGTCACCGGCCTGATGTTCGGCCTGCCCGCGCTGGCGATGTACCTCGGGGCGCGGCTGCCCGGCCGGGACCCCGATCACGAGCGCGGCTACGACCGCTGAGCCTGGACCGCGCCTGGATCGGCTGCGGCCTTCGCGCGCTGCCGCCAGGTGGTGAGCGCCCGCTCGGTGTAGCCGCCCGGTTCGGCCCGCCCGGCCAGCACCAGCTCCAGCGCGGCCTGGTACGACTCGCTGCCGTCGAGATCGGCGGCCATCGACCGGTAGCCGGGCTCGCCCGCGTTCTGCTCGTCCACCAGCACCGCCATCCGCGCGAACGTCTCGCGCACCTCGCCCTCGCCGACGACGCCGTGGTGCAGCCAGTTCGCGATGTGCTGGCTGGAGATGCGCAGCGTGGCGCGGTCCTCCATCAGCCCGACACCGGCCAGGTCGGGCACCGTGGAGCAGCCGATGCCCAGCCCCACCCAGCGCACCACGTAGCCGAGGATCGCCTGCGCGTTGGTCTCCAGCTCGTGGCGACGCTCCTCGGCGGGGACGTCCCCGCCCAGGACGGGCAGCTCCAGCAGCCGGCGCCGGTCGGTGAGCGGGCGCCCGGCCAGCTCCCCCTGCCGGGCGAGCACGTCGGTGCGCAGGTAGTGCAGGGCGTGCAGGGTCGCTGCGGTCGGGGACGGCACCCACGCGCAGTTCGCCCCGGCCAGCGGCTGCGCGCCCTTCGTGTCGAGCATCTCGCGCATCGCCGCGGGCTTGGCCCACATGCCCTTGCCGACCTGCGCCTGCCCGCTGAACCCGGCGCGCAGCGCAACGTCGACGTTGCGGTCCTCGTAGGCCTGAAGCCACGTGGCCGAGCGCATGTCGCCCTTGCGCACGACGGGCCCGGCCTCGAAGTCGGTGTGGATCTCGTCACCGGTGCGGTCCAGGAACCCGGTGTTGACGAAGATCACGCGGTCGGCGGCGGCCGCGATGCACGCCTCCAGGTTCACCGAGGTGCGGCGCTCCTCGTCCATGATCCCGACCTTGACCGTCGTGGGCTCCAGTCCGAGGATCTCCTCGACGGCCGCGAAGATCTCGACGGCCAGCGCCACCTCGTCGGGCCCGTGCATCTTCGGCTTGACCACGTAGACGCTGCCCGCGCGGGAGTTGGTGAACCGTCCGCCGCCGCGCAGGTCGTGCACGGCCGCGGTGACGGAGACGAGCGCGTCGAGCAGCCCCTCCCCGACCGGTTCGCCCGCGGTGCCCGCTCCCTCCCCCCGCCCGACGGTCACGGCGTCGGTGCGCATGTGGTGGCCGCAGTTGCGGACCAGCAGCAACGACCGGCCGGGCAGCGTCAGCTCCGCACCGTCGGTCCCGGTGTAGGAGCGGTCGCCGTGGGCGCGGCGCACGACGTCCTCGCCGCCCTTGCTGAACGTCGCCTCCAGGGTCCCGCGCATGAGGCCGAGCCAGGTGCGGTACGCGCCCACCTTGTCCGGCCCGTCCACCGTGGCGACGGAGTCCTCCAGGTCGACGATCGTGGTCACCGCCGACTCCAGCACCACGTCCGCGACGCCCGCATGGTGCCCGCGCCCCACCCGGTGCGCCGGGTCGATCGTCAGCTCGACGTGCAGGCCGTTGCGGCGCAGCAGCACCGCGCCCCCGGTGGAACCCACGAACTGGTCGGGGTCGGCGAGCGTCGTCGCGCCCGTTGCCGTCTCGACCACCAGCTTCGCCGGGTCCTCCACCCGGTAGGCGGTGACGTCGGCGTGGCTCGGGCGGGTGGACGAGCCGTCACCGGCGAGCGGGAACAGCTCGTCGAGCAGCCGGTCGGCCTCGGCGATCACCTGGCCGCCGCGCCGCTCGTCGTAACCGCGCGCGAGGTCGTGGTGCAGCGGCAGCACGTCGGTGCCGTAGAGCGCGTCGAACAGCGACCCCCACCGGGCGTTGGCGGCGTTGAGGGCGTAGCGCGGCACCGTCGCGGGCACCACGAGCTGCGGGCCGGGGACCTGCGCGATCTCGCGGTCCACCCGGCCGACCCGCAGCGTCGGCGTCGCGGGCGGGGCGAGATAGCCGATCCCGGTGAGGAACGCCTCGTACGCCTCGACGTCGCCCGGGCCGTGCTCGCGGTGCCAGGCGTCGATCAGCTCCTGAAGCTCGTCGCGGCGCTTGAGCAGCGCTGCGGTGCGGGCGGCGAAGCGGTCGTGCAGCACCGCCAGCGCCGTCCAGAACCGGTCGGGGTCGAGGTCCAGGCCGGGCAGCAGTTCGTCGGCGACGAACGCCCGCAGCGCGGGGTCGACCCGCAGTTCGGTACTCATGCGAGCTTTCTACCCCGCGACGCCCCGGCCGGCTCGCGCCAGGTCGTGAAGATCGGCCCGAGCGAGATCGGCGCGGTCGAGATCGGCGCGGTCGAGATCGGCGCGGTCGAGGTAGACGTGGCGCACGGATCGTCGCGGTCCGGCGTGCGCCGTGTCGATCTCGGCCGTTCCGCCCCGGGCGGCGGGCAGCGCCCGCCATGATCGCCGGATGCGTGCCGTACCGGGCTGGCCGGTCGCCTTCCGCGGGTCCGCCGCCGTCGCTGCCGGGCTGGTCCCGCGGCGCGCGCTCGCCGGGCCGCGGTTCCTGCGCCTGTTCCCCGACACCTACGTCGCCGCCTCCCCCGGGCGCCCGCCCACGCTCGCGCTGCGCTCGCACGCCGCGTACCGCTACCTCGACGGGCGCGGGGTGCTCGCCGGCTACTCCGCGGCCGAGCTGCACGACGCGTCCTGCGGCCCCCACGACGCCCCCGCCGAGGTGATCGGTCCGCCGGGATGCCGCCCGCCACCCGGGCTGCTCGTGCACCGCGGGCGCCTGCGCGCCGACGAGATCACGACCGTCCGCGGTCTGCGGGTCACCACGCCGCCGCGCACCGCGTACGACCTCGCCCGCCGCGGCGACCTGACCGAACGGGTCGTCGCCGTCGACGCCCTGGCCCGCAGGCGCGCGTTCGCGCCGGACCTGCTGCTGCACCTCGCGGCCCGCCATCGCGGCGCGCGGGGCAACGACGGCATCGCCGAGACCCTCGCGCACGCCGACCGGCGCGCCGGCTCCCCGATGGAGTCCCGGCTGCGGATGGCGATCGTGGCGGCGGGCCTGCCGCGTCCCGAGGTGCAGTGGGTGGTCCAGGACGAGCACGCCCGAACGGCCGTCTGGCTCGACCTCGCCTACCCCGACCACATGATCGGCATCGAGTACGAGGGCGCCGGCCACACCGACCCGGACGCCGTGCTCCGCGACGTCGGCCGCTACACCGGCCTGGTCGACAAGGGCTGGCGGATCTACCGCTACACGAAGCACGACATCGTGCACGGCGCCGACCGGATCGTCGAGCAGCTCACCCGGGCTCTGCAGCGGCCGAGGTAGACCTGACGTACCGGACGCCGGCGCCCGGCGTGCGTGAGGTCGATCTCGACCGCAATCCGGCACGACTGAGGCTGCCGGGCCCCGGGCGCTGGCCGTAGCCTCACCGCATGGCGCTTCCCAGCACGGTCGGCCGGGCGTTCGCTCGCGTGCTCGACCCCGGCGACGTGATCTCCGACCCGGCGCGCTGCCGGGCCTACGAGTGCGACGGCCTCACCGGCTACCGGGTGCGGCCCGAGCTGGTGCTGCTGCCCCGCGACGCCGCCCAGGTCGCGGCGGCGGTGCGGGTGTGCCACGCCCACGGGGTGCCGTTCGTCGCCCGCGGGGCCGGGACAGGGCTTTCCGGCGGCGCCGTCCCGGTGGCCGACGGCGTGGTGATCAGCCTCGCCCGGCTCAAGCGGGTGCTGGAGGTCGACCCGGTGAACCGGCGCGCGGTCGTCGAGCCGGGCGTCACGAACCTGGAGATCACCGCCGCCGCCGCGCCGCACGGCCTCTACTACGCGCCGGACCCGTCGAGCCAGCAGGTGTGCACCATCGGCGGCAACGTCGCAGAGAACTCCGGCGGCGCGCACTGCCTCAAGTACGGCTTCACCACCAACCACGTGCTGAGCTGCGAGGTCGTGCTGCCCGACGGGTCGACGGTCACGCTGGGCGCCGACACCGGCGAGCAGGCCGGGCCCGACCTGCGGGGGGTCTTCCTCGGCTCCGAGGGAACGCTCGGCATCACCACCTCGATCACGGTGCGGCTGCTGCGCGCGCCGGAGACGGTGCGCACGCTGCTCGCCGACTTCCCCTCGGTGGCCGCGGCCGGCGACGTCGTCAGCGACATCATTGCCGCGGGAATCGTCCCCGCCGCCGTCGAGATGATGGACACCCTGGCGATCGAGGCCGCCGAGGCGGCGGTGCACGCCGGCTACACGCTGGGCACGCCTGCGGCGCTGGTCGTGGAGCTCGACGGCCCGGTCGAGGAGTGCGACGTCCAGTTCGAGCAGGTCAAGACCATCTGCGACCGGCACGGCTGCACGCGGCTGCACATCGCGGGTTCCCCCGACGAGCGCGCCGCGATCTGGCGCGGCCGCAAGTCCGCGTTCGCCGCGGTCGGCCGGATCTCGCCGGACTACTTCGTGCAGGACGGCGTCGTCCCCCGCACCCGGCTCGCCGAGGTGCTCGACCGGATCGCCGCGATGGGCCGCGACGCCGGTATCCGCGTGGCCAACGTCTTCCACGCCGGGGACGGCAACCTGCACCCGCTGGTGCTCTACAGCGCCGCAGCCGGCGAGGAGGCCGCGGCCGAGAAGCTCACCAGCGAGATCGCGGAGCTGTGCGTGGAGCTGGGCGGGTCGCTGTCGGGCGAGCACGGGATCGGCACGGACAAGGCGTGCTCGATGCACAAGATGTTCGGCGAGGACGACCTCGCGACGTTCCAGCGGCTGCGTGACGCGTTCGACCCGGCCGGGATCTGCAACCCCGGCAAGATGCTGCCCACACCGCGGCTGTGCGGCGAGCGTCCCGGGAAGTTCCGCCCGCATCCGCTGGAGGAGGCCGGGGTCATCGAGCGGCTGTAGGCACCGGCTGCGCCGGGCCGATGCCGGCACCGAACCGGGCGAGCCCGTTCACCGGGTGAGCCCGCCCCGGCCGAGGGCCAGGTAGGTCCAGCCCGCGGCCCGCCAGTCCTCGCCGTCGAGCGCGTTGCGGGCGTCGAGGACCCGGGCGGTGCGCACGTGCCGGCGCAGTGCCGCCGGGTCCAGCGCCCGGTACTGGTCCCACTCGGTGGCCAGGACCACGAGGTCGGCATCCACGCAGGCCGCGGCCACCGACGTCGCGTAGGTCAGCTCGGGCCGAACCCGCGCCGCGGCCGCGAGCGCCTTCGGGTCGTGCACCCGCACCTGCGCGCCCCCGGACCACAGCGCCGCGGCGACGTCGAGCGCGGGCGAGTCGCGGACGTCGTCGGACCCGGGTTTGAAGGCCGCCCCCAGCACGGCGACGGTGCGCCCCCCGAGCCCGCCCAGCTCCGTGCGGACCAGGTCGACGGCGCGCTCACGGCGACGCAGGTTGATCGCGTCGACCTGGTGGAGGAACGCCACGGCGTCGCCGGCGCCGAGCTCGTCGGCGCGCGCGGCGAACGCGCGGACGTCCTTGGGCAGGCATCCGCCGCCGAAGCCGAGACCGGGTTGGAGGAACCGCCCGCCGATGCGGGTGTCGAGCGCGAGCGCCGACGCGAGGACGGTGACGTCGCCGCCCGCGACCTCGCACAGCTCGGCCATCGCGTTGATGTAGGAGATCTTGGTGGCGAGGAAGCCGTTGGCGGCGGTCTTCACCAGCTCCGCGGTCGGGAGGTCGGCGACGACCTCGGGGACGCCCGCCGCGAGCAGCGGGGCGTAGACCGCGCGCAGCGTCGCGAGCGCGGCGGCGTCGGTGCCGCAGGCGATCCCGAACACCAGCCGGTCGGGGTGCAGCGTGTCGGCGACGGCGTGCCCCTCGCGCAGGAACTCGGGGTTCCACGCCAGCCGCGCGCCCGCGCCCGCCGGGGCGGTCGCCGCCAGCGTCGCGGCCAGCTCGGCCGCGGTCCCGACCGGCACCGTCGACTTGCCCACGACCAGGCAGGCACGGCGCAGGTGCGGGGCGAGCGCGGCCGTCGCGGCCCGGATCGCGGTGAGGTCGGCGCCCGGGCCGTCGGGCCGCTGCGGGGTGCCGACGCAGAGGAAGTGCACGCCGGCGTCCGCGGCCTCGGCGACGTCGGTGGTGAACCGCAGCCGCCCGTGCTCGACGTGCTTGGCGATCATCGGTTGCAGGTCGGGCTCGAAGAACGGCAGCTCACCCGCGGCCAGGCTCGCGACGCGCGCCGGGTCGGTGTCGATGCCGACGACGTCGTAGCCCAGGTCGGCCATGCAGGCGGCATGGGTGGCGCCGAGGTACCCGGTGCCGATGACGCTGACGGTGCTGCTCATCGGGAAGTCCTCCGGAGGTGGTCGACGGCGTCGGCGGCGAGCCGCGCGGGCAGGCCGGGCGCGCCGGGGCGGAACGAATGGACGGCGGCGAGGCGCAGCAGCGCGGCCGCGGTGTACGCGGTGACGGCGGCGGGGTCGGGCCCGGCGACGTCGAGGCCGGCGGGGTCGGGGCCGGGGGTGTGCAGGGCGCGGGCGCACCGCCGGGCGGTCACCGGGTCGACGACGCCCTGCAGGGCGCACAGCCGCAGGTGCGCGAGCAGGTTGCCGAGATCGAGCGCGGGATCGGCCGCGCAGAGGGTGTCCAGGTCGAGGAGGGCGACCCGGCGGTGAGCCGGGCCCAGCGCGAGGACCTGCTTGTCGTGCAGGTCGCGGTGGCAGGGCACGGCGACGGTGGCGGGCAGGGCGCGCAGCGCCGCGGCCACCGGTGCGAGCGCGCCGGCGAGGCCGCCGCCGGTGAACCGGTCGGCGTCGCGCAGCCAGCCGCGCACGACCTCGACCTCGTCGTCGGCGCCGTGGCGGGGCAGATCCCCCGCGGGCCGGGCGCGCAGCGCCGCCAGCGCCGGGGACAGCCGCGCGCACAGCGCGAACGCGGCGCCGGCGTCGGTGCGCAGCAGGTCGTGCAGGCTCGGCCCGGGCAGCGGCGCCAGCCGTACCCAGCCGGCGGCGACGTCGGCCGCGCAGACCTCGGGGACGGTGGCTTCGTCGCCGAGCAGCGCCGCGGCCCGACGCAGCCCGTCGACGACCTTCGCGGCCCGTCCCGGACGCACGATCTTGAGGTAGTGGCCGTCGGGCTCGCGCAGCACCGCGCGACGTCCCGGGCGGTGTCCGAGCAGCACCGCTGCGGGGCGCGCGAGCGCGGGGGCGAGGGCCGGCAGGTCCGGGTCGGCGCCGGCGAGCGGGCGCGCGCCGCCGGCGGTGACGACGAGCGCGACCAGGCGGCCGTCGGGGCGGCGGGCCTCGACGGCGAGCCCGTCGGGGCGCGGCCACGCCCGACCGACCGACAACCCGGCCGGGACGCCTGCCAGCAGGCGGTCCAGCTCGGTGGGTGCCGCGCGGGTCGACGCGGCGGGCACCGCGGGGGCGGCCGGGGCGGCCGGGGCGAGCTCCCACACGGCGTCCTCGGCCCGGTCCAGGACGGCGCGGGTGCGCTCCGGCCAGTCCGCGCGCAGCCGCCGGAACGGCTCGGGGGCCCGCAGCAGCGCCGCCGCCAGCACGAGCACCGGCGCGACGGCCGGGCCCGGCAGTGTCGTCCCCGCCGGTGCCACCCCCGGCGCCGTCGCCGCAGCCGCCACCCACGGCGCCGCCGCCCCCTTCACCCCGGGCGGCTCGACCCCCTCCGCCGGCTGCGGCCCTGCGGAGCCGCCCGCCGCGAGCTGCGCCACCTCCCACGTCGCGGCGTCCCAGCCGGGCGGGCCGAGCGCGGCCCGGTCGAGGTCGAGCAGCACGGCGTGCCCGCCGTCGACGAGGACCTGGTCGGGACTGAGGTCGCCGTGGACCAGCACCCGGTGCCGCGGCCACGCCCCGGCCTCGCACGCCCGGTCCAGGGCCCCGAGGAGCGCGGCGAGACGCGGCCACTCGCCGGGCAGCGCGTCGGCGACCGACGCGGCGGCCCGGCGGGCGGCGGCGAGGATCCCCGGCTCGTCGAGCGTGGGGAGGTTGGCGGGCGGCATCGTGGCGTGCAGGACCTCGAGCGCGGCACGCACGGCGGGCAGGTCGCCCGCGGTGGGCGGGTGCCCGGCCGTCCACGCGGCGTGCACGAGCCGCCCGCCGCGGCCGGCCCGGACGGGGGCGAGGTGGCGGGCGAGCGCGGCCGGCGGCGCGGTGAGCAGTGCCGTGATCGCGGCGGGTGGCGCGACGGCGTGCACCTTGACGACCTCGTCGCCGACCCGCCCGACCCAGCGCCGCGCCGGGTTGTAGGCCAGCGCGGTGCCGGCGGGCGGCAACCGGCGCAACGCCGGGTCGGCCGCGGCCGGGACGGCGACCAGCGATCCGTCGCGGTACACCGCCAGGCCGTGGCGCGCCGCACCCGCGACGAGCCGGACGGCCTTGTCGGGCGTGGCGAACTGCGCGACCAGGACGGCAGCGGGGCCGGCAGCGGTCGGCAGCACGGCGCCGACGCGGGCGTTGGTGCCGTGCTTGTGGCGCAGCCGCAGCGCCGCGCGCGCGGTGTCGGGGGCGTCGAGCCACGGCAGCGCGGCCAGGACCTCGACGGCGGCGGCGCGGGAGGTCAGCCGGTCGAACCGGAGCGGCCCGGGAGGGTCCTCGGCGGCCGGCAACGCGTGGTTCATCGCGTCACCCCGGGTGCCGGACGGGCGGCGGTGCGACGCGGCCGGCACCCGGCCCGCTCGACCTCCTCGATCCGCCCGTCCGCGATCCGCAGGATCCGGTCGCAGGAGGCGAGCAGTTCCTCGTGGTGGGCGATGACGAGCACCGTCCGGCCCGCGGTGAGCCGTTCCAGCGCCGCGAGCACGCTGCGGGTGCTGGCCGCGTCGAGGCCGGTGGTGGGCTCGTCGAGCAGCACCACCGGGGCGTCGCGCAGGATCGCGCGGGCGATCGCGATGCGCTGGCGCTGCCCGCCGGACAGCGAGTCTCCGCGCTCGGCGAGCACGGTGTCGTAGCCCTCGGGGAGCTCGCGGACGAACCCGTCGGCGTCCGCGGCGACGGCGGCGGCGTGCACCTGCGCGTCGGTGGCACCGGGGCGGGCGAGGCGGATGTTCTCCCGCACCGTGTCGGCGAACAGCACCGACTCCTGGAGCACGACGGCGGTGGCGGCACGCACCGCGGCCAGGCGCAGCTCGGGCAGCGGGTGCCCGTCGAGCAGCACCCGGCCGGCCTGCGGGTCCAGCAACCGCAGCAGCAGCGCGACCAGCGTCGACTTGCCCGACCCGCTCGGCCCGACGATCCCGACCCGCTCCCCCGGGCGCACGTGCAGGTCGACGTCGTGCAGCACCGGCCGGCCGGGCTCGTGGGCGACCGTCACGCCCTCCAGGCGGAGGTCGCCGACGACCCGGTGCAGCGGCCGCGCCCAGGACGCGTCGCGCAGCTCGGGGCGGGCGTCGAGCAGCTCCGCGACCCGCTCGCCGGACGCGGCGGCCTTGGCGATGCGCCCGGTGTACTTGGCCAGGTTGCGCATCGGCTTGAAGACGCTCTTGAGGTAGCTGACGAACACGACCAGCTCCCCGATGCTCAGCGCCCCGTCGAGCACCCGCGTGGTGCCGACGAGCAGCACGACCGCGGTGGCGGCGCCGATGAGCAGGTCGGTGCGCCGCTCCAGCCCGGCGGCGAGCCGCTGGGTGCGCACGCCGGTGCGCAGGCTGGCGCTGTTGCTGACCCCGAACCGGGCGGCCAGCGGCCCCTCCAGCCGGTAGGCCTGCACGACGCGCACCGAGCCGAGCGACTCCCCGACCAGCCCGGCGACGGTGCCCTCGGCGTGGCGCTGCTCGCGGGCCGCGGCGGTGACCTTGGTTCCGGCCCGGCCCGCGCCGAGCACGAACAGCGGGACGACGGCCAGCACCACGAGCGCCAGCAGCGGGTCGAGGATCAGCATGACCACGGCCATGCCGACGAACGTCACGACGCTGCCCAGCAGCGGCAGCCCGGCGGTGACCGCGACCTCCTGCAACCGGGTGACGTCGCCGGTGAGCCGGGCGAGCAGGTCGCCCGAGGACCGCGACCGGTGGTAGCGCACCGACTGCGCGAGCACCTGCTCGTAGGCCGCGGCGCGCATCCGGATGGTGACCCGCGAGCCCACCTGCGCGAAGCACACCGTCGCCGCGTAGGCCGCGCCCGCCCGCAGCGCGACCGCCGCGAGCAGCGCCCCGCCTGCGACGAGCGCCAGCGCCGGCAGGCCCGCGACCCCGCCCGGCGCGGATGGTGCCCCGGCGGCGGACGGCAGCACCTCGTCGATCACGATCTTCAACGGCCACGGCTCGGCGAGCGTGGCGAGCACCTCGACGAACAGGGCGAGCAGGCCCAGCGCCACGAGCTTGCGTTCCTGGCGCACCAGCGGCATCAGGTGGCGCAGCGTCGCCGTGAGCGCCTCGCGCTCGACTCCGCGCTCGACCCCGCGCTCGACCCTGCGCTCGGCCCCGCGGGTCACCGGGCCACCCCCGCGGCGGGCGCGCGGACCAGGGCGAGCGTCGCGTCGACCACCGCCGTCCAGGACATCCGCCGCGCCGCGGCCGCGCTCCCGGCGCGGGCCAGCCTGGCCCGCAGCGCCGGGTCGGCGCCGAGGCGGGCCAGCGCGGCGGCGGTGGCCGCGACGTCGCCCGGCGGCACGAGCAGCGCCTCGACGTCATCGGTGACCAGGTCGGGGACGTCGGCGATCGCGGAGGCGACGGTCGCCAACCCGGCGGCCAGGTACTCGGCGACCTTCAGCGGTGAGAAGTAGTGCTCCCCTGCGGGGTACGGCGCGGCCGCGAGATCGGCCCCGCGCAGCCATCGCGGCACGTCGTCGGGCGGCACCTGCCCGGTGGCCGTGAACGGGACGGCGGCGCGGCGGGCCCGCTCGCAGGTCGCCGCGAGCTCCGGGCCGTCGCCGATCAGCAGCAGGCGCAATGCCGGGCCGCCGTCGCGGGCGGCGGCGACGGCGTCGACGAGCAGGTCCAGGCCGTGCCAGGGCTTGAACGTGCCGGCGAAGGCGACCACCGGTTCCGCGGTCACCCGGTGCGGGGCCGCGGTGAACCGGGTGACGTCGACGCCGTTGGGAATCACCGCGATCGCCCGCCCGGCCGGGTCGAGCCCGCCCGCCCAGCGCGCCACCGGCCCGCTGACCGCGAAGGGGGCGTCGGCGGCGGCCAGCACCCGGCGCACCGTGTCGGTGGCGCCGGCCAGGTCGTGCAGGCCGCGGTGCCGGGCCTGCTCGTCCAGCAGCGGGGCGTTGATCTCCAGGACCGTCGCGACGCCGGCTACGTTCGCGGCCTCCAGGGTGGCGGCGCTCCACAGCGCGAACCGCTGGTAGAGCAACGCCACGTCGTGCTCGGCGCAGAGCCGCTGCACGACGGCGGCGCCCGCCTGGTCGGCGGCGCGCTGGGCGGCCTCGCGCTGCGGCAGGTCGGCGCCGCCGGGACGGGGCAGCGCGTGCACGACCACCCCGGCGAGGTCCGGCGGCGGTTCGCCGCCGGGGCGGGTCGTCACCAGGTGCACCCGCCGGAAGCGACCGACCAGCTCGCGCAGCACCTCCTGGACGTGCACCGAGCAGCCCTTCGCCCCGAACGCGGGCACGCCGGGATCGGTGACGGCGTACACCGCGGTGCGCGGGTTCACGCGGGCACCGCGGTGTACCCGGCCCGGCTCGGCGGCGCGCACAGGGCGGCCAGCGCGGTGGCCTGGTCGCCGCGGTCGAAGCGCCGCGCGACGTGGGCACGCGCCGCGGTGGCCAGCCGCACCCGCAGGTCGGCGTCGTCGAGCAGGGTCGCGACGGCGTCGGCGAGCGCGTGCGGGTCGCTCTCGGGCACGAGCAGCCCGGTCTCCCCCGGCCGCACGGCCTCCGGGATCCCGGTCACCGGGGTGGATACGCACGGTGTGCCCAGCGCCATCGCCTCCAGCAGCACGGTGGGCAGGCCGTCGCGGTCGCCGTCGGCGGCCTGCACGCACGGCGCGGCGAGCACGGTCGCCGCCGCCACGACCTGCTGCACGCGGTGCGCGGGCAGCGGTCCGTGGAACGTGACGAGGTCGCCCAGCCCGAGCAGGCCGACCTGCCTCCGCACGGCCTCGCCCAGCACCCCGGCGCCGACGACGTCGAGCGGCACCGGTCGCCCCCGCTCGCGCAGCAGCGCGACGGCGTCGACCAGGTCGGCGAGGCCCTTCTTCTCCACCAGCCTGCCGACGAACGCCACCCGCCCGGATCGCCGCACCGGCGGGGCGAACGGCAGCGCCGCGACGTCGAGCCCGTTGTAGACCCGGTGCACCCGGGCGGCGGCGGCGCCGAAGCGTTCCCGCAGCCACGCGGCGTTGAAGTCGCTGACGGTGACGACGTGCTGGGCGTCGGCGAGCTTCGCGCGCAGCGCCGTCCGGTCGACCGAGCTGTGGAAGATGTCCTTGGCGTGCGCGGTGAACGAGTACGGCACCCCGGTGGCGCGCGCGGCGAGCCGGGCGACCGTGGTGGCGAGCGTCGCGAAGTGCGCGTGCAGGTGCGTCACGCCGGTCTCGCGCACCCAGCGGGCGACGTGCAGCACCTGCGCGGCGTCCGGCGCGGGCAGCGCCAGCAGCTCGGGCAGGACGCGCGCCACGCCGGGCAGGTCGCGGTGCGCGGCGCCGAGGGTGTCCCACAGCCCGGACGCCGAGTGCGGCTGCGCCACCCACGTGACCGGCGCCCGCACGGCGGCCACCGCGGGGTGGAACCGCGGGTCACCCGCGGGCCGCAGGGCGGCGATCGCCACGTCCTCACCCGCGGCCTCGCGGGCGAGGACTTCCTGCACGACGAACGTCTCCGACAGTCGCGGGTAGCGCTTGAGGACGTACCCGACGCGGGCCTCAGGCGACACGGCGGGCCTGCCTCAGGTGCCCGGCCGCGAGCGTCGCGACGGCGGCGAGGCCGTCGAGGTCGACCCCGGTGCGGCGACGGCGCGGGCGGGCGGCGGCGGCGGCCAGCCACGCGCCGAGCACGGCGGGGGTCAGGTCGTCGGGATGGGCGTCGTCGACCAGCCCGCGCTCGGACAGTCGCCTGGCCCGCACGAGCTGCTCGCCGCGCGGCGCCACCCTGGGCACGACCAGCGCCGGGGTGTCGGTCGTGAGCACCTCCGTGACGGTGTTGTAGCCGCCCATGCACGCCACCGCGGCGGCGTCGCGCGCCCAGGCCACCGGGTCGACGCAGAAGTCGACCAGCCGCAGGCCCGGGTCGGCGGTCGCGGCGGTGCGCAGCGCGGCGCGGTCGGCATCGGGCAGGTACGGCCCGCCGACGACGACGCCCGCGGTGCCGGCGGGGCGCGGCGCGGCGGCGAAGGTCGCGGCCAGCTCGGCGCCGTCCTGCCCGCCGCCGAGCAGGCACAGCACGTACGGCTCGCCCGCGGCGACCGGTGCGGGCGGCGCCGGGGCGCCTGCGCGCCCGAGGGCGAGGAACCCGGTGTACCGCAGGAGGTGGCGCACGCTCGGCGGGACGGCGCAGTCGGCGCCGAGGTCGGTGATGCGGCGGTCGCCGTACACCCACACCTCGTCGTACCAGCGGCGCAGCGCCTCGGTCGTGCGCAGTCGCCGCCACTCGGCGGCCGCGGCGGCCGGCGTGTCGAGCACGTCGCGCAGGCCCAGCACCACCCGGGTCCCGGCCGCGCGGGCGGCGGGGATCGCCGTCTCCAGCTCGCCGCCGAACCCGCGGGCGACCTTGTCGACGACGAGCAGGTCCGGCGCGAACCCGGCCATCGCCGCGGCGAGCACGCCGGCGCGCAGCGCGACGACGTCGGCCAGCGGGCCGCCCAGCCGCCTGCCCGAGTAGCTGCCGTCGGCGTGCTTGGCCACCCCGGGCAGTACGAGCAGGTCCACCCCCGCGGGCAGCGGGAACCGGCCCGCCTCGGCGGCGCCGGTGACCACGAGCACGTCCGGGGCCGCGGGGCCCGCGCGCAGCGCCGCCGCGAGGGCGAGGTTGCGGCGCACGTGACCCAGCCCCATCGTGTCGTGTCCGTACAGCACCACTCGCTCGCCCATCGGTGACCCTTCGCTCGACGTCCGGTGACGAGCATGTGGACCGGACGTGAACGGTCCCTGAGCCGCAGATGAAGCTGTTCTCATCAGGGCGTCTCATCGGGGCGGCCTCATCAGGGCGGCCGTCAGGGACACGGCGGACGTGATGCGGCCCCACTCCGGGGGGGATCGGAGTGGGGCCGCGGACCGACCCGGCGAGGGGATCCCGGGTCAGTCGTCCTCGGCGGCGTCGTCGCCGTCGTCGTCGTCGTCGTCGTCGTCGTCGGGGCCGTCGTCGGGGCCGTCGTCGTCGGGGCCGTCGTCGTCGGGGCCGTCGACTGCTTCGGCGTCGTCGTCGTCGGGCCCACCCGGCCCGTCGTCATCGGTACCGCCGGGCCCGTCGTCGTCGGAGCCACCCGGCCCGTCGTCGTCGGCACCGCCGGCGCCGTTGTCGTCGTCGGACCCGCCACCGGGCCGCGCGGCACCGGCCGGCGTGCCGTCGGGATCGCCACTCCCACCGGAACCCGCAGCCGGGTCGGCGGGCGCCGCGTCCGGTGCACCGAACCCGGTCGGCAATGCGCCGGGCGTCGCGATCGGGGCGACCGGGGCCGGGACGACCTCGCTGAGCAGCGTGCCCCCGACGGCACCGTCCGCGGCCCCCGAACCGGCGCCCGGCAGCTCGGCGCCCTCGACGAAGGCCCCGCCCGGGCGGAGCCAGCCGTCCTCCAGACCCCAGGTGGCGGCACCGGCGAGCAGCGGGAACGCCAGCACGGTGACCATCACCCCGCGCCTGCGCCCCCGGCTCCAGCCGTCGGTCTCCACCTCGGCACCGTAAGCCCCCGCGACGATGATCGCCTGGTGGATGAACGCCTTCTCATCTCGGCTCTCATCTGCCCGGTTCGGCGCCGGGCAGGACATCAGCCGCAGACGTCAGCCGCAGCGGTAGCCGACCCCGCGCACCGTCGTGATCCGCTCCGGACCGATCTTGCGACGCAGCTGCCGCACGTAGACGTCGACGACGTTGGAGCCCGGGTCGAAGTCGAACCCCCACACGTGGTCGAGCATCTGCTCGCGCGACAGCACCTGCCCCGGGTGTCGCATGAGCAGCTCCAGCAGGGCGAACTCGCGGGCGCTGAGGTCGACCGTGCGCTCGGCGGACTGCGCGCGCCGCGTCCGCAGGTCCAGCGACAGGCCCTCGATGGACAGCAGCGTCGCCTCGGCGACGGTGCCCGGGGCGCTGCGCAGCCGCAGCCGCACCCGGGCGAGCAGCTCCTCGAAGCGGAACGGTTTGGTCATGTAGTCGTCGGCGCCGCCTTCCAGGCCGGCCACGGTGTCGCGCACCGAGTCGCGCGCGGTGAGGATCACCACCGGCAGCGGGTTGCGCGCCTCCCGCAGCTCCCGCAGCACCCCGTAGCCGTCCTTGTAGGGCAGGCCGAGGTCGAGCACGAGCAGGTCGTGGTTGCCCGAGAGCGCCTCCGCGAGCGCCGCCGCCCCGTCGCCGACGACGGTGGTGCGGAACCCGTTGGCGCGCAGGCCCTTGTCGACGAACCGCGCGATGCGCTGCTCGTCCTCGGCGATGAGGATCCGGTTCACGCCCGCTCCGGGGCGCCCGGCCGGGGCAGCCGCACCGTGAACGTGGCGCCGTGGCCGGGCACCGAACGCAGCTCGACGGACCCGCCGTGCGCCTGCGCGATGGCCGTGACGATCGCCAGCCCGAGCCCTGCGCCCGTCTCGTGGAGCCGCACCCCGGCCGCGCCGCGGGAGAACCGCTGGAAGATCGCCTGCCCGTCCTCGGGGCGCACACCGGGCCCGCTGTCGGTGATCCAGAACCGTACCTCGGCCGGGGTCGCCGACGAGCCGAGGACGACGGCGTCGCCGGGCGAGGTGTGCTGCACGGCGTTGTGCGCGAGCTGCACCACGGCCTGGGTGACCCGCTGCGGGTCGACGGCGGCCTCGCCCTCGGCGATCGACTCCAGCCGCCAACGCCGGTCGCCCAGCGCGCGCAGCTTCGCGTCGATGTCGCTGGTCAGGTCCACCAGCGACACCGGCTCGGGAACCACGAAGTCGGGGTGCTCGGACTTGGCCAGCAGCAGCAGGTCCTCCACGATCCGGCTCATCCGGTCCAGCTCGTCGAGGCACAGGCGCACCACCTCGGCCCGCTCGCGGGGATCGTCGTCGTCGACGAACTCCAGGTTGCCGCGGATGATCGTGATCGGGGTGCGCAATTCGTGGCTGGCGTCGTCGAGGAAGCGGCGCTGGGTGAGGAACGCCTGCTCCAACCGGTCGAGCATTGCGTTGAACTGGTCGGAGAGCGCGGCGATGTCGTCGTTGCTCCGGATGGGGATGCGCCGGGTGAGGTCCTCGTGGGTGATCGCGGCCGCGGTCCGCCGGACGACGTTGACCGGCGCGAGGATCTGCCCGGACACGATCCACGACGCACCCGCGGCCAGCAGCAGCCCCAGCAGGCTCACCAGCCCGAGCACCCGCACCGTCTCGTCCACGTCGCGGATCCGCTGGTCGAGGGCGTAGGCAACGACGAACGTCCCGTCCGGGCGCCCGCCGGTGAACACCGGCACCTTCGACCAGCGCAGCCTGCCCACGTCGGTGGCGAGCTCCCCGGTGCCGTCGGGGTCGGCGACGATCGCGGCGACGTCCGGCGGGGCGAGGGTGAACGGCCGCTCGCCCGCCTGGGACAGGACCACGCCCGCGGGCGTCACGCCGAACACGATCTCCTCGGGGTCGGTGAACTGGCGCTGCACGTGGTTGGCGAGCAGGTCGCGGCCGTCGGCGAAGGGGAGCTGGGTGAACCGGTCGACGCCGAACTCGGCGACCTGGCGGAACTCCTCGGTCTCCTGGCGCAGCGCGGCCGTCGCGTCGGACTCCGCGTCGGCGACCAGCAGGTTGCGCGTGACGACCACCACCGTCAGCAGGACGACGGCGAGCAGCAGGATCAGCCACCCCATGATCCGCACCCGGGCAGGCACGACGAGCCGGCGCCGCGCCGCGACGTCGGCCCGGCCGGGCGGGGGGCGGCGGGTGGACACGCGGGTCTCCACGAGCGGTCCCCCGGACGGCTCGCGCGGCGCGGTGCTGCGCGGCTGGACGCGCTGATCCACCATGGTCGGTCCATGATGCCGTGCGGACGTCTCCGGGGCAGCCGCAGATGAAGGCATCCTCATCGAGGATCACGCGCTGCGGACGGATCTTCCCGAAAGATTGAGGACGGTGTACGGATCGTTACCAAAGCGGCGCGTCACGAGGTCAGCGGGGGTCGGCCGCGCCGGTTAGTGTCCCTGCGTTCGGGGCGGGCGACGGTCGGGGTGGCACGGATGGACGACGCAGGCGTTGCTGCGCCATGACCGCCCCGCTCGACGTCACCGGCACCGACACCACAGCCGCCCCCGAGGCGGCCACCGCCGGGATGGGTGCGGCGATCCAGGGCCGGTCGCTGGGCCAGATCGCGTGGCTGCGGCTGCGGCGCGACAAGGTCGCCCTCGCCGGCGCCGGCGTGATCGTCGCGCTGGTGCTGATGGCGATCTTCGCCCCGCTCGTGGTGGCCGTGCTCGGGCACCCGCCGCTGGAGTTCCACTACGACCAGGTCGACCCGGACCTCCAGGTCTCCACCAAGCCCTTCGGCGGCGTCAGCGCCGAGTTCCTGTTCGGCGTCGAGCCCATCAACGGCCGCGACGTGTTCAGCCGGGTGGTCTACGGCGCCCGCATCTCGTTGCTCATCGCGTTCCTCGCCACGCTGCTCTCGGTGCTGATCGGCACCGTCCTCGGCGTGGTCGCGGGCTACTTCGGCGGCTGGGTCGACACGGTGATCAGCCGCACGATGGACGTCTTCCTCGCGTTCCCGCTGATCCTGTTCGCCATCGCGCTGGCCGGGGTGGTGCCCGACGAGGCGTTCGGGCTGTCCGGCGACACGCTGCGGATCGCCCTGCTGGTGTTCATCATCGGCTTCTTCAGCTGGCCCTACATCGGGCGGATCATCCGCGGGCAGACGCTGTCGCTGCGCGAGCGCGAGTTCGTCGACGCCGCCCGCAGCCTCGGCGCGCGCACCCCGCGGATCCTGTTCCGAGAGCTGCTGCCCAACCTGGTGGCGCCGATCCTCGTCTACGCGACGCTGCTGATCCCCACCAACATCCTGTTCGAGGCGGCGCTGTCGTTCCTGTCGGTCGGCGTCCGGCCGCCGACCCCCACCTGGGGCGGGATGCTCTCGGAGGCCACGAAGTGGTACCAGGTCGCGCCGAACTTCATGCTCTTCCCCGGCCTGGCGATCTTCGTGACGGTGCTGGCGTTCAACCTGTTCGGTGACGGCCTGCGGGACGCGCTGGACCCGCGGTCACGGTGATACAGCGGTCTCGGCGATAAATCGGTCTCGGCGATGCAGAGGAGAGGAACCATGAGAACCAGACCCACGGTGACGGTCGTCGCGCTCGGGGCGGTCGCGGCCACGCTGCTCGCGGCGTGCGGCGGCGGGGCGGTCTCCGGCGGAGGTGGTGGCGGCGACGTCGCGGAGAACGCGGGCGTGGGCGCGATCGCCAACCCGTCGGACGTCAAGGGCGGGACGCTGCGCTACGCCAACTCAGGCGACTGGGACTCCCTCGACCCGGCCGACACCTACTACGCCTACTCGTGGAACTTCCTGCGCCTCTACGGCCGGTCGCTGGTGATGTTCAAGCCCGCGCCGGGGCAGGACGGGGCCGTGCTGGTGCCCGACCTCGCCGAGTCGCTCGGCACCCCCAGCGCCGACCAGTTGACCTGGACCTACACGCTGCGCCCGGGCCTGAAGTTCGAGGACGGCGCGCCGATCACCAGCAAGGACGTCAAGTACGCCGTGCAGCGGTCGCTGGACAAGGAGACCTTCCCCAACGGGCCCACGTACTTCAACGACATCCTCGACCTCCAGGGCTACACCAGCCCGTACGCCGACCCGAGCCCGGACAAGCTGGGGCTCACCGCGATCGAGACCCCGGACGACCGGACGATCGTGTTCAAGCTCGTGAAGCCGTTCGCCGGGTTCGACTACTTCGCCCAGCTCCCGGCCACCGTCCCGGTGCCGCAGGCCGCGGACACCGGCACCCGGTACAAGGAGAAGATCGTCTCCTCGGGGCCGTACATGTTCGAGTCCAACGAGCTGGGCAAGCAGTTCGCGCTCGTGCGCAACCCGAACTGGGACGCCGCGACCGACCCGAACCGCCCCGCGCTGCCCGACCGCATCGAGGTCGCGCTCAACGTCAACGCCGACGACATCGACAACCGGCTCCAGTCCGGCGACCTCGACATCGCCATCGAGGGCAGCGGCGTGCAGGCCGCGGCGCAGGGCAAGATCCTCGCCGACCAGGCGCTGCGGGCCAACACCGACTCGGCGCTGACCAGCCGCACGTGGTTCAGCGTGCTCAGCGCGAGCGTCCCGCCGCTGGACAACATCGAGTGCCGCAAGGCCGTGCTGTACGCCGCGGACAAGTCGGGCTACCAGCGCGCCTACGGCGGCGCGACCGGCGGCGACATCGCCACGAGCCTGCTGCCCCCGGTCATCCCGGGCGCGGTGTCCTACGACCCGTTCGGCAGCCCGGGCAACACCGGCGACCTCGACAAGGCCCGGCAGTCGCTCGCCGCGTGCGGCCAGCCCAACGGCTTCACCACCGGCATCTCCTACCGCGCCGAGCGACCGCGGGAGAAGGCCACCGCCGAGGCGCTGCAGCAGTCGCTGGCCCGGGCCGGCATCACCCTGGAGATCAAGCCCTTCCCGGCGGGGGACTACTTCCGCCTCTACGCCGGCAACCCGGAGGCGGTCAAGGCCAACAACCTGGGCATCCTCGTCTACGGCTGGGCCGCGGACTGGCCCGACGGCTACGGCTTCCTGTCCCAGATCGTCGACAGCCGGGTGATCCGCGACGCGGGCAACACCAACCTCGGCATCGTCGACCCGCGCATCGACGCGCTGATCGACCAGGCGCTCACCACCACCGACACGGCGGCCCGGGAGAAGCTCTGGGCCGACGTCGACAAGCTGGTGATGGACGACGCCTTCGTGCTGCCCGGCATCTGGGCGAAGGGCCTGCTGTACCGGCCGCCGAACGTCACCAACGTGTTCGTCAGCGACGGCTTCTCGATGTACGACTACCTGTCCCTGGGCACGACGCGGCGCTGATGGCCGTCTACGTCGTGCGGCGGATCGTCGCCGCGGTGGTGCTGCTCGCAGTGGTCACCGCGGCGACGTTCGCCATCTTCTTCCTGGTCCCCCGGCTCGCCGGGGCGTCGGCCGAGGACCTCGCGTCGCGCTACGTCGGCAAGACCGCGGGCCAGGAGCAGATCGCCGAGACCGCGCAACGTCTCGGGTTCGCCGACCCGCTGTACGTGCAGTACGGCCGGTTCGTCAAGGGCCTGGTCGCGGGCGCGGAGTACGACACCGGCGCCACCGTCGAGCAGTGCCCGGCGCCGTGCTTCGGCTACTCGTTCATCACCCAGAACCCGGTGCTGCCCGACCTGCTCGACCGGCTGCCCGTGACGATGTCGCTGGCCGCGGGCGCGGCGCTGATCTGGGTGCTCGCGGGCGTGTCCACCGGGGTGCTCTCGGCGCTGCGCCGAGGCAGCGTGTTCGACCGGGCGGCGATGGGCGTGGCGCTGGCCGGGGTGTCGCTGCCGATCTTCTTCACCGGGCTGCTGTCGCTGGCGGTGTTCAGCTACGGGCTCGGCATCGCCGCCCCCGGCGGCAGCTACACGCCGATCGAGGAGAACCCGCTGCTCTGGGCGTACGACCTGCTGCTGCCGTGGATCACGCTCGCCTTCCTCTACGCGGCCGGGTACGCCCGGCTCACCCGCGCGGGCATGCTCGACACGATGGGCGAGGACTTCATCCGCACCGCCCGCGCGAAGGGCCTGCCCGAGCGCACCGTGGTCGTCAAGCACGGCCTGCGCTCCGCGCTCACCCCGATCCTGACGATCTTCGGGCTCGACCTGGGCCTGCTGCTCGGCGGGGCGATCCTCACCGAGAGCACCTACTCGCTGCCGGGCATCGGCAAGTACTCGGTGGACGCCGTGGTCAACAACGACCTGCCGAAGGTGCTCGGCGTGGTGCTCGTGGGGAGCATCTTCATCATCGTCGCCAACCTGGTCGTGGACCTGCTCTACGCCGTCGTCGATCCCCGGGTGCGGTACTCGTGACGCCGCGGCCCTATCTCGACGTGCGCGACCTGCGGGTGCACTTCCGCACCGACGACGGCGTGGTCAAGGCGGTGGACGGGCTGTCGCTGTCCTGCGAGCGGGGCAGGCGGCTGGGGATCGTCGGGGAGTCGGGCTCGGGCAAGAGCGTCACCAGCCTGTCGATCATGGGTTTGCACCGGGCGGGCTCCGCGGAGATCTCCGGGGAGATCTGGCTCGGTCCCGACCAGCTCGTCGGCGCCGACCCGGAGCAGGTGCGCAAGCTCCGCGGCCGCGCGATGGCGATGATCTTCCAGGACCCGCTGTCGGCGATGCACCCGTACTACACCGTGGGCGCGCAGATCGTCGAGGCGTACCGGATCCACCACGACGTCACCAAGGCCGACGCGCGCCGCCGCGCGGTCGACCTGCTCGACCGGGTGGGCATCCCGCAGGCGGCCCGGCGCGTCGACGACTACCCGCACACGTTCTCCGGCGGGATGCGGCAGCGCGCAATGATCGCGATGGCGCTGTCCTGCAACCCGGCGCTGCTGATCGCCGACGAGCCCACCACGGCACTGGACGTCACCGTCCAGGCCCAGATCCTCGACCTGATCCTGGATCTCCAGCAGGAGTTCGACTCCGCCGTCGTGATCATCACCCACGACCTCGGGGTGGTGGCCGAGGTGGCCGACGACGTCCTGGTGATGTACGCCGGGCGCGCCGTCGAGTCCGGACCCGCGGTCGACGTCTTCGCCGCCCCGCAGCACCCGTACACGTGGGGGCTGCTCGGCTCGGTGCCGCGCTTCGACCGCGACCGCACCGAGCGCCTGCTGCCGATCCCCGGCACCCCGCCGAGCCTGATCAACGTGCCGCCGGGGTGCGCGTTCCACCCGCGCTGCGTGTACGCCGGGCGCAACGGTGAGCTGTCCTACACCGAGCGCCCCGAGCTGCGGGCCGCCGGCACCGCCGACCCGGCCCATACCGTGGCCTGCCACCTGCCCGACGGGCTGCGCCGGGAGATCTTCGCGACCGAGATCGGGCCGAAGCTGTGAGCCCGGACCCGGCCCCGACGCTGCTCGCCGCGTCCGGGCTGCAGAAGCACTTCCCGGTGCGGCGCGGGTTGCTGCAACGCCAGGTCGGCGCCGTGCAGGCCGTCGACGGGCTCGACTTCGAGGTGCGCCGGGGGGAGACGCTGTCGCTGGTCGGGGAGTCGGGGTGCGGCAAGACCACCACCGGGCGCCTGCTCACCCGGCTGCTGGAACCGACCGCGGGCTCGGTGGTGTTCGACGGCCGCGACATCAGCCACCTGTCCCAGCGCGCCCTGCGACCGCTGCGCCGCGACATCCAGATGATCTTCCAGGATCCCTACTCGTCGCTGAACCCGCGGCACACCGTCGGCACGATCGTCGGCGCACCGTGGCGAATCCAGGGCGTCGAGCCGCCGGGCGGGGTGAAGGCGGCCGTGCAGGAACTGCTGGAGCTGGTCGGCCTGTCCCCCGAGCACTACAACCGCTACCCGCACGAGTTCTCCGGCGGCCAGCGCCAGCGGATCGGGATCGCCCGCACGCTGGCGCTGCGCCCCAAGCTGATCGTGGCCGACGAGCCCGTCTCCGCGCTGGACGTGTCCATCCAGGCCCAGGTCGTGAACCTGCTCGAAGACCTCCAGGCCGAGCTCGACCTCACCTACGTGATCATCGCCCACGACCTGTCGGTGGTGCGGCACGTGTCCGACCGGGTGGCCGTCATGTACCGGGGCAAGATCGTCGAGCTGGGCGACGCGGCCGCGGTGTACGCGCGGCCGATGCACCCGTACACGGTCGCGCTGCTCTCCGCGGTGCCCGTGCCCGACCCGGCGCGGCGCGGCAAGCGCAGGCGCGTGCTGCTCACCGGGGACGTGCCGAGCCCGCTCAACCCCCCACCCGCCTGCCGCTTCCACACCCGGTGCTGGAAGGCGCAGGACGTCTGCCGCACCGTCGAGCCACCGCTGGCCGAGCCCGCCGCGGGGCACCGCGTGGCGTGCCACTTCCCCGAGAACGCGGGTGGCGAGCGGGATGGCGAGAGCGGCGCGGCCGGGGGGGCCGGCGCGGCCGGGGGGGCCGGGGCGGGGGCGCACCGGGGACCGTGATCACCGTTTCGGGACGGCGGACCGCACCCCACGCGGCTCCCGGTCCCCGCACGGTGATCATGGTCGGCGCTGCCCGGGTGGATCGCTCCATGATCACCGTTTCGGGACGGCGGACCGCACCCCACGCGGCTCCCGGTCCCCGCACGGTGATCATGGTCGGCGCTGC
>JBQTJE010000047.1:0-24047 GCA_052387455.1 Pseudonocardia sp. | reverse complement strand
ACGCGGACTCGCCGTGTCGAAAACGCGGACTCGCGGGGGGGAGGGGGTCAGTCGATGCAGGGGACGGCGGCGGGGGAGATGGCGTCGTCGGGGTCCGGTGGGGGTGCTGCGGCGGGGCGGCGGGGCGGGAGGACGGCGGCGAGGACGGAGCGGTCGAAATCGCTGCCCAGCACCACCTCGACCCGGTCGTCGGGCAGCGCGCCGTCCGCGGTCACCTCGCGGACCCCGAGCTGGGCGGCCACGGCGCGCGCGCCCGCGTCGTCGGAGCCGCCGTAGCGGATCTCGGAACGGATCGCGGGCCGGGTGTTGCCGACGTCGCCGCCCTCGTAGCCGAGCGCCTCCACCCGCGCCGCCACCAGCCCGGCGATTCCCGAGACGTTCGAGGCGTTTCGCACGTCGACGACGTAGCGGACGGGGGTGGGTCCGGCCGCGGCCGCCGTCTGAGCCTGCGCGGTCAGTTCCTCGATGCGGTCGGCGACGAAGCGGCGGATCTCGTAGCTGTCGACGACGACGACGTCCCCGCGCGCGTTCGACGTCGCGCCCCTGGTCGGGACGGTGACGAACCTGAGGTCGCCGTCGGCGATGTCGGCGGCCTGCTGGGCGAACGCCAGCAGGTCCCAGCCCTCGTCGATCACGAGGGACTCCTGCGTGACCTCCACCAGGCGCGAGAGTGTCTGCGGGTCGCGCAGGGTGCCGGCCGACAGCACCTTGTCGGCGACCGCGGCGAGGAACACCTGCTGGCGACGGATGCGCGAGAGGTCGCCCTCGCGCAGGCCGTGGCGCTGGCGGACGAACGCGAGCGCGTCGCCCCCGGAGATCGTCTGGCGCCCGGCGGGGAACCGGGCGCCGGACAATCGCTCCGCCACCGCGGCGTTGAGGCACACCTCGACGCCGCCGAGCGCTGTCGTGAGGTTGTAGAACCCGAGCAGGTTGATCTCGGCGTAGTGGTCGACGGTGAGCCCGGTGAGGTCCTCGACGGTGCGGATCAGGACGCCGCGCCCCTGGCGGGCGGCCTCGGCGTCGATCGCGGCCGGGTCGAGATCGCCGGTTTCCGCGAGGTCCCGCGCGATCTTCGTCTTGGCGGCCGGGTACGCTGAATTGATCTTGTCGGGGCCGTGTCCGGGAATGGACACGTAGGCGTCGCGGGGGATGGAGAAGACGATGCCGGCGCCGCCGTCCTCGGGGAGGTGCAGCAGCATGATCGCGTCGGTGTTGAGCACGCCCGTCTCGGCGGTCGTGCGCAGCTCGCGCAGGATCTCCGCGGGCAGCGGGTTGCCCTGGGCGTCGGTGCGGCTGTCGACGCCGACGAGCAGGATGTTCTGCTCACCGCCGCTGCCCCCCGCGATCACGTCGGTGGTGGTGATGCCCGCGACCACGTCGCTGTAGAGGCCGTAGGCGGTCCCCGTCACCGCGAGGACGAGCACCGAGGCCACCACCAGGACGCGGCGCGCCTGCTCGACCGGCCAGTGCCGAACCTTCCGGACGCGCGGGCGTCGCGCGGGTGTCGCGGTCGTGACCGGGCTCATCGCGACACCCCCTTCCCCCGCCGGGCGATCCGGCGGCATCCGGCGCATAGGGTGGCGCACCGCGACCCCGCGCGCGTCGGATCGGCGTACGCGTGTCGCAGAGTGTGCCCGGACGGTGCCGGTCCGGGCCCGAGTCGCCACGAACGGGGGGGTGCATGCCGCCGCTGTCGCTGCTGCTGCCCGTCTGGGCGGGTGATCACCCCGAGTTCCTCGCGGACGCCTTCGCCTCCACGGTCGAGGAGCAGACCCGTCGTCCCGACCAGGTCGTGATCGTCCGGGACGGCCCGGTGGGGGCCGCGTTGCAGGACCGCCTCGACGGGCTGGTGGCGCGCAGCCCGGTGCCGGTGGAGGTGGTGGCGCTGGCGCGCAACGTCGGGCTTGGGCCCGCGCTGGACGCCGGCCTGGAGGTGTGCCGCCACGACCTGGTCGCCCGGATGGACGCCGACGACGTCAGCCTGCCGCACCGGTTCGCCGTGCAGCTGCCGATCATGGAGTCGGGGGTGGACCTCATGGGCTCCGGGCTGCTGGAGATCGGTACCGGCCTCGACGACGTGGTGGGCAGGCGCACCCCGCCGACCGACCCGGCCGACATCGTCGCGCGGGCCCGGTTCGCCGATCCGTTCAACCATCCGACGGTGGTCTACCGCCGCGACCTGGTGCGCGCGGTCGGTGGCTACGGTGACTTCGCGGTCATGGAGGACTACCTGCTCTGGGCCCGCATGATCGTCGCGGGCGCGCGGGTCGCGAACGTGGCCGAGCCGCTCGTCGGCTACCGGGTGGGTGCGGGGGCCTACCGGCGCCGTGGCGGGCTGGGCCAGTTGCGGGCGGAGCTGGCGCTGCAGCGGCGGTTCCGGGAGCTGGGCTTCACCTCGCGCGCGCAGTGCGCCCGCAACGTGGTCGTGCGGGGCGGGTACCGGCTGGTCCCGGAACCCGTCCGGCGCCGCGCCTACCGCCGGGTGATCGCCGAGTACCCGGCCTGAAGCCGGTCGCGGGCCGCCCGCGCAGGTGCCATCCTGTGCTCACCCGATCGAGTGGGGGACGCCAGTGGCCGCCACGCCCGGTGCGCTGTCCGCGCAAGGCACCGCATTCCTCGCCGCGGGCGACCCGCACGCCGCGGTCGAGGCGCTGCGCCGCGGGGTGGCGGCGGGCGAGCCGGCCGCCCCGGACCTGCTGATCCGGGCCTACCTGGCCACCGGCCACTGGCACTGCGTGATCGACTGGCTCGGCCCGCTCGTGGACCAGGGCGCGACGCACCACGCCGCGCGGCTGGGTGTGGCGCTGGCCGAGAACGGCGAGGTCGAGCGGGCCGAGGACGCCTTCCGGATCGCGATCGGCGCCGGGGAGGCCGCCGCCGCCAACGACCTCGCGATCCTGCTGTGCGCCCAGGACCGGCTCGCCGAGGCCGTCGGGCTGCTCACCGACGCCGCCGTGGCGGGCGACCCCCAGGCCGGGGCGAACCTGTCGTCGATCCTGCTGGAGGCCGGTGAGCCCGACGCCGCCGCCCGCGCCGCCGAGCGCTTCGCCGACGAGGCCCGGCCGGACACGCTCGTCGCGCTCGCCGACGTCCGGCTGGTGCAGGGCCGCGACGCCGACGCCGAGCGCCTCTACCGCCGCGCCGTCGAGCTGGGCGCGGTGCGGGCGCACACCGCGCACGCCGCGTTCCTGCTCGACGTGCGCGGCGACGCCGAGGCCGCCGAGCGGGAGCTGCGGGCCGCGGGCGAGCGCGAGGAGCCGGGCTGGGCGGCGAACCTGGGCCGCTTCCTGGCCGACGAGGGCCGCCCCGACGAGGCCCGCGAGTACCTCGAGCTGGCGCTGGACCGCGGCGACGGGTCGGTCGCGACGGCGCTCGCCGAGGTCGACGGCGAGGACCCGTACGAGGACTGAGCACCGCTTCGGGCCCGCTGCCGTCCCCGCCGCCGGCGCGGCCGTTATCGTCACGGCCGTGGGAGCCCGGGAGAGTGACGCGCTGGCCGTCGTCGCCGTCACGCACTCGCCGGGCGAGGCGCTCGACCGATTGCTCGACTCGGTGAAGGCGGCGACGCAGCGCCCGGTGCGGGTGCTGGTGGCCGATCTCGGTTCCACCGACGGTGCCCCGGAGCGGGCGGCGCAGCGCGACGGCGTCGCCCTGCTGCGGCTCGGGGAGGTGCTCGCGCAGGCCGCGGCGATCAACCGGGCGGTCGCCGAGCTGGGCGCTGACGTCGGCTGGATCGCTGTCGCCGAGCCCGGGGTCGAGTGGGGTGAGGGCGCGCTCGACGCGCTGCTCGCCGCCGCGCAGCGGTTCCCCCGCGCCGGGCTGCTGGGTCCGGCGCTGCGGCTGCCCGACGGCGCGGTGCGCCCGTCGGTGGGGGAGCTCCCGGCGGTCGCGGACGTGCTGCGGGGGCGGTTGCCGGTCGCGGCCGCGCGGCGGGAGGGCCCGGTGGGGTGGGTCGCCGCGTCGTGCGTGCTGCTGCGCCGGGCCGCCTGGGAGTCCGTCGACGGCTTCGACGCCCGTCACCCCGCCCCGTTCGACGCGATCGACTACGCCGACCGGCTCGATCGGGCGGGCTGGCTGCGGATCGCGGTGCCGTCCGCGGTCGTCTCGGTGCCCGCGGGGCCCGCGCCGGTGACCGGCGACGGCGGCAGCTACCTCGCCGCGCGGCTGCGCGGCCCGCGGCGCGCCGCCGCCGGGCTCGCCCTGCGCGCACGCCGCCGCCTGCGCAACGAGGAAGGAACCTGATGGACGACGTCGAGGCCGTGGTGCTGGTCGGGGGCAAGGGCACCCGGTTGCGCCCGCTCACCCTGTCCACGCCCAAGCCGATGCTGCCCACCGCGGGCGTGCCGTTCCTCGCGCACCTGCTGTCCCGGATCCGGGCTGCCGGGGTGCGTCGGGTGGTGCTGGGCACGTCGTACCTGGCCGAGACGTTCGCCGACCACTTCGGTGACGGCGCCGAGCTCGGCCTGGACCTGCGCTACGTCGTCGAGACCGAGCCGCTGGGTACCGGTGGCGGCATCGGCAACGTCGCGGAGCACCTCACTGCTGAGCACGTCCTGGTCTTCAACGGCGACGTGCTCGCCGGCACCGACCTGCGCGCCGTCGTCGACACCCACCGCAAGGCCGAGGCCGACGTCACCCTGCACCTGGTCCGGGTGCCCGACCCGCGGGCGTTCGGCTGCGTGCCCACCGACCCCGACGGGCGGGTGCTCGCCTTCCTGGAGAAGACCGAGGACCCGCCGACGGACCAGATCAACGCCGGCTGCTACGTCTTCCGCCGTGCGGTGATCGGCACGATCCCGCGGGGCCGGCCGGTGTCGGTGGAGCGCGAGACGTTCCCCGGGCTGCTGGCCGGCGGCGCCCGGGTGCAGGCCCACGTCGACGCCGCGTACTGGCGCGACATGGGCACGCCCGCCGATCTCGTGCACGGTTCGGCCGACCTCGTGCGCGGCATCGCGCCGTCCGCCGCCCTGCCCGGGCCGGTGGGGGAGGCGTTGGTGCTGGCCGGTGCAGTGGTGGCCGCGGACGCGCGGGTGGATGGCGGGACCACCGTCGGGCGCGGGGTGCGGGTCGGCGCCGGGGCGGTCGTGGAGGGCGCGCTGCTGTTCGACGGCGCCGTGGTGCGCGCCGGTGCCCGGGTGGCGCACTCGGTCGTGGGCGCGGGCGCGGTGGTGGGCGAGGAGGCGGACGTGCGCGACGCCGTGCTCGGCGACCGTTGCGTGGTCGGCGCCCGCTGCGAGCTGCGCGCCGGCCTGCGCCTCTGGCCCGACACCGTCCTCCCCCAAGGTTCGCTCCGCTTCTCGTCGGATGCCTGACGCCCCCCGCCTCCCGCACTTAGTGACCTGGATGCTGTCCGGACGCCCCCGAAAACAGCATCCAGGTCACGAAGTGCGGCCGTGGGGGTCGCGCGGTGGGTGAGGGCGCGACGGTGCGGGAGTGGCGGGCGGCGTTTCCGCTCGACCTCGCGGGGCTGCTGGCGCCGCTGCGGCGCGGGCGTGGGGATCCCACCTGGCACGCCGCCGCCGACGGTGCCGCCATCTGGCGCGCGTCGACCACGGCGGACGGCCCGGCGACGCTGCGGCTCGCCCGGCGGGCCAACGGCACGGTCGTCGCCACCGCCTGGGGGGCGGGCGCGGACCGCGTGCTCGACGGGTTGCCGTCCCTGCTCGGCGCCGACGACGACCCGGGTGCGTTCACCGCGCACCACCCGCTCGTCGCCGACGCCGCACGTCGCCGCCCCGGACTGCGGTTCGGCGCCACCCGTCGGGTCTGGGACGTGCTCGTGCCCGCGGTGCTGGAGCAGAAGGTCACCGGCGTCGAGGCGCGCCGGTCGTGGCGGGAGCTGTGCCGCCGCTTCGGCGACCCGGCCCCCGGCCCGGCTCCCACCGCAATGCGCGTCCCCCCAACGCCCGAGCAGATCCGCGCGGTGCCCGACTGGGAGGGGCACCGCGCGGGTGTCGACTCCGCCCGCCGCCGCGCGATCCTCGCCTGCGCGGCCGTCGCGCCGCGGCTGGAGGACGCGGTCGGTCTCGGCGGCGAGGCCGGCCGGATCCTGCTGCGCCGCATCCCCGGCATCGGGGTGTGGACCGCCGCCGAGGTCGCCCAACGCGCCTGGGCCGACGCCGACGCGGTGAGCTTCGGCGACTTCCACATCCCCACCCTCGTGGGCTGGGCGCTCGTCGGCCGCCCGCTCGACGACGCCGGGATGCTCGAGGTCCTGGCCCCCTACGTTCCGCAGCGGGCCCGCGCGGTGCGTTACGTCGAGCTGTCGGGCTTCCGCAGGCCCCGGTTCGGGCCGCGGTTCTCCCCGCGGGACTACCGGGCGATCTGACGGCGCGCCCGGGTCCGTCCGGGCGACGGACTAGAATGGATCCGTGCTGGCAAAGGTCGTGACGCGACGCCGGCTGGGCGAGTGCGAGGACGACCTCGTGTACTGGCGGTCCCGCCCGTTCGCCGAGCGGATCGCGCACGTGCAGACGCTGCGGGTCGAGTACCACGGGTGGTCGGATGGAGCTGGACCGCGACTTCAGCGAGTTCATCGCGTGCTGCGCCGCCCGTGAGGTCCGGTTCCTCGTCGTCGGCGGCTACGCCTTGGCCGCGCACGGGCATCCCCGGTACACCAAGGACCTCGACATCTGGCTCCGGCTCGACCCGGACAACGCACGCCGCCTCATCGATGCTCTCGCGGACTTCGGGTTCGGTTCGCTCGGCCTGACGGTTGCGGACTTCGCCGAGCCGGGCACCGTCGTCCAGCTCGGCCGTGCCCCCAAACGGATCGACCTGCTGACGACGATCGACGGCGTGACGTTCGAGGAATGCTGGCCCGTCCGCGTGGAGATCGACATCGATGGGGCCGCGGTTCCGTTCATCGACGTCGATCATCTCGTGGTGAACAAGCGGGCGTCCGGGCGGACACAGGACCTCGCGGACGCCGAGACGCTCGCTGGACGGTAGGCGGCATCGTGCCGCCGGCCGAGCTGGGCCGCGACGACCCGTACCCGAGCGGGCCTGACGTGACCCGTGCCCGTGCCCGACGGGGCCGTGCTCGCGCCGTAGGCTCGGCGACCGTGAAGGTCACGGTGCTGGTCGGCGGCGTCGGGGGCGCCCGGTTCCTGCTGGGGCTCCGCGAGCTGGGAGTCGACGTCACGGCGGTGGTGAACGTCGGCGACGACGTCTGGCTGCACGGCCTGCGCATCTGCCCCGACCTCGACACGTGCCTCTACACCCTCGGCGGCGGCATCGACCCGGAACGCGGCTGGGGCCGCCGCGACGAGACGTGGACGGTGTCGGCGGAGCTGGCGGCCTACGGTGCCGAGCCGGACTGGTTCCACCTCGGCGACCGCGACATCGCCACCCACCTCGTCCGCACCCGGATGCTGCGTGCCGGCTACCCGCTCTCCGACGTCACGGCGGCGCTGGCGGACCGCTGGAAGCCCGGTGTGCGGCTGCTGCCCGTCACCGACGACCGGGTGGAGACCCACGTCGTGGTGCCCGATCCCGACACCGGCCCGGACGCGCGCCGGGCGATCCACTTCCAGGAGTGGTGGGTGCGGCACCGCGCGGAACTGCCCGCCGACCGGTTCGTCTCGATCGGGGCGGCGGAGGCCACGCTGCTGCCGGCCGTCCGCGAGGCGGTGCTGGATGCCGACGCCGTCATGCTGGCGCCGTCCAACCCGGTGGTGAGCATCGGTGCGCTGCTCGACGTCCCGGGCCTGCGCGAGGCGCTGGGCGCGACGCACGCGCGGGTGGTGGGGCTCTCGCCGATCGTCGGGGGCCGGCCGCTGCGCGGGATGGCGGACGCCTGCCTGGCCGCGATCGGGGTGCAGACGACCGCGGAGGGGGTGGCCTGGCACTACGGCGCGCGCCGCGACGGGGGCCTGCTCGACGGGTGGCTGGTGCACACCGGTGACGTCGCCGAGGTCCCAGGCGTGAAGGTGCGGGCGGTACCGCTGCTGATGTCGGACGCCGCCGCCACGGCCGCGATGGCGCGCGCCGCGCTGGACCTGTGCGCCCTGGCGCGCTCGTGAGCGCGCAGTCGCACCCCGACGGCACCGCGTGCCCGGGCGTTCCGGACGACCACGCCGCGCCCGGGGCCGTCGAGATCCGGCCCGTCCGCGGGTTGCCCGAGTTCCGGCCGGGGGACGACCTCGCCGGTGCGCTCGCCACCGCCGTGCCGTGGCTGGTCGACGGCGACGTCCTCGTCGTCACCAGCAAGGTGTTCTCCAAGGTCGAGGGCCGCCTCGTGCCCGCCCCGATCGACCCGGACGCGCGCGACGCCGCCCGCCGCGCGCTGGTCGACGACCAGACCGTGCGCGTCCTCGCGCGCCGCGGGCGTACGCTGATCGTCGCCAACCCGCTGGGGATCGTGCAGGCCGCCGCGGGCGTCGACGGTTCCAACGTGCGCCGCGACGAACTGGCGCTGCTGCCCGCCGACCCGGACGCGAGCGCCGCCCGGCTGCGGGCCGAGCTGAAGGACCGGCTCGGCGTGGACGTGGCCGTGGTCGTCACCGACACCCTCGGGCGCAGCTGGCGGGTCGGCCAGACCGACGTCGCGATCGGCTCGTCCGGCATCGTCGCCCTGCACCGCTACGGCGGCGCGACCGACGCCGCGGGCAACGAGCTGCTCGTCACCGATGTGGCGGTGATCGACGAGATCGCCGGGGCGGGCGACCTGGTCAAGGGCAAGCTGAGCGGGATGCCGGTGGCGGTGGTGCGCGGGCTGGTCCCGGTCGACGACGGCTCCACGGCGCGCGACCTCGTCCGTCCGCTGGCCGACGACCTATTCCGGCTGGGCACCGACGAGGCGCTCGCGCAGGGCAGGGGGGAGGCGGTGCTGATGCGTCGCAGCACCCGCGACTTCGCCGCCGAACCGGTGGACCCGGCGGCGCTGCGCCGCGCCGTCGGGGTGGCGCTCACCGCGCCCGCCCCGCACCACAGCGCCCCGTTCCGGTTCGGCTGGGTGCACGAGCCCCGGCGCACGGCCCTGCTCGACGCGCTGGCCGCCCGCTGGCGCGCCGACCTGGAGGCCGACGGTCGCCCCGCCGACGAGGTGGCCCGGCGGATGCGCCGCGGCGACCTGCTGCGCCGCGCCCCCGAGCTGGTGCTCGCCTTCCGCACCGGCGACGGCATGCACACCTACCCCGACGGGGTCCGCAACGCCGCCGAGCACACCATGTTCACCGTCGCGGGCGGGGCGGCGGTGCAGTCGTTGCTGGTCGCGCTCGCCGCCGAGGGCCTGGCGTCGTGCTGGGTGGGGTCGACGATCTTCGCCCCCGACGTCGTGCGCGCCGAGCTGACCCTCCCCCCCGACTGGCACCCCCTGGGCGCCATAGCCGTAGGCGTCCCCCAGACCCCCCTGACCCCCCGCCCCCCGCACCCACCCACCGACGCCCTGGTCGAGTGGTGACGGGGGCGGGGGTACGGGGGTGGTAGCGGCGGGGGTGGCGGCGGCGGAGTTGGAGGGGTGGCGGCCGTCCGAGGTCGGGCAGGAGGCCCTGCGCCAGGCGCTGCTCGCGTTCCTCGCCGCCCGCCCCGACGGCTGCGCGCGCTCGTGCGAGCCCGGCCACGTCACCGCCTCGGCGCTGGTGCTCGACCACGCGGGCGAGCGGGCGCTGCTCACGCTGCACCCGCGGGTGGGCCGCTGGATCCAGCTCGGCGGGCACTGCGAGCCCGGCGACGCGACCCTGCGCGCCGCGGCGCTGCGCGAGGCGACCGAGGAGTCGGGCATCGACGGTCTCGTGATCGACCCCGTCCCGCTGCACGTGGACGTGCACCCGATCACCTGCTCGCTGGGCCTGCCCACCCGCCACCTCGACGTGCGGTTCCTCGTGCACGCCCCGGCGGGCGCCCGGGAGCGGATCAGCGCGGAGTCCACCGACCTGCGCTGGTGGCCGCTGGACGCGTTGCCCGCAGGCGCGGACACCGTGCCGGAGATGGTGACCGCCGCGCGCCGGCGGGTTCAGCGCCAGAAGAAGAGCAGCGCGTAGCCGTCCCCTGCGGCGTTGACGTCACCGCCGATGAGCCCGAAGACGAACGTCGAGAGGTCGAAGAAGATCTGCGCGACCCCGGGCAGGCCGACGATCAGCAGGAACAGCACGATCGGCGCCCACGGCCGCACCTTCGCCGCGAGCCCCTGCGCCTCGCGCGACAGGTACGGCTCGACCACGCCGAACCCGTCGAGCCCGGGCACCGGCAGGATGTTGAGCACGAACGCCAGGACCTGGATCAGCGCCAGGCACGACAGCCCGACGGCCAGGCCCAGCGGCATCGCGACGATCGCGACGGTGGCGGTGAGCGCGACGCCGAGCGCGAGGTTCGCCAGCGGCCCCGCCAGCGACACCATGCTGAGCGTGGCCCGCGACCGGATCGCCCCGTGGTTGATCCACACCGCGCCGCCGGGCAGCGGGATGCCGCCGAGCAGCAGGAAGAACACCGGCAGCACGAACGACAGCCCGAGGTCGGTGTAGCGGCGGATGTCGAGGGTGAGGTAGCCCTTCTCGCGCACCGCGGTGTCGCCGCCGCGGTAGGCGACCGCGGCGTGGCCGAACTCGTGCAGGCACAGCGACACCGACCAGCCGCCGAGCACCAGCAGCACGACACCGGTGGTCAGTAGGACGGTGGACCCGGCGAGCGCGGCGTCGGTGCCCAGCGCGGCCAGCACCCCGCCCAGCACCGCGACCGCGACCAGCGCTGCGAACCACGGGCTGACGCGCGTCGACATGCGCGGCAGCCTCCCACCCGTCGCCCGCGCCGCCCGCCCCGGGCGGGGCGCACGACCGGGTGCACGCGGTCACCCGGTCGGCAACCCGGACTTGCGCGCAGTGAGTCACCACGCTGTACTTACAGCGGTGTCATTCGCTGCGTCAGGGCTTGCGTGAGGGGTTGCTGCGTGAAGGCCACAGCGGGCACCACACCACTCGGGGAGGTGGACGGGTGAACGCGGGCACAGTGATGCTGACGCTGGTTCCGATGTCGACGGCACTGGAGGCACAGGCCTATCCGGCCGAGGGCCTGCACGATGCCGACGGCGCCGAGGAGGAGTGGCAGGAGCGCGCGCTCTGCGCGCAGACCGATCCCGAGGCGTTCTTCCCGGAGAAGGGCGGCTCCACGCGCGAGGCCAAGCGCATCTGCTCGGGCTGCGACGTCCGGGCCGAGTGCCTGGAGTACGCACTCGCGCACGACGAGCGCTTCGGCATCTGGGGCGGGTTGTCCGAGCGGGAACGCCGCAGGCTGCGCCGCGAGGCCGTCTGAGCCGTCGAGCGTCAGCGCCCGCGGGGGCCGCCGTCGCCGCCGTCGATCGCGTCGGGCTCGACGTTGAGATACTCCGCGACCTGCTCGACGAGCACGTCGCGCAGCAGGTCGGCGAGGTCTGCCCCGCCGCGTGCGCGGGCCTCCAGCGGCCGCCGGTAGATCACGATCCGGGCGCGGGACGGCAACCCCTCCGGGTCGACCCCGGCCGGGACGAGCTGCGCCAGCGGCACCCCGACGTCGGCCAGCACCCCGGTGCCCCACACCACCTGGTCCGGGGAGGTCTCGCTGACCTCCGGCACCTCGTCCACCGCAAGGTCGAGTTCGGCGAGCTCGGACCCCCACCGCTGCTCGATCGGCTCCAGCGCCTCGAGGACCATCTGGTCGAACTTCTCCGCGCGGGTGGTCGTCGCCGGCGTGGAGGCCGGGTAGAGCAACCCGCGCAGGCCTCGGCCGCGGCGGTCGCGGCGGCGCGGCGCCCGGCGCGCGCGGCGCTCCGTGGTGGTCACGACGCGAATCCTACGTCGGCGGCGTCGCCGCGACGACGCCCGCGGACCGGTGCCCGCGCGTCGCGTCCGGAGGCCGTGCGGCCGAGGGGATACAGTCACGCGGTGCTGAGCGTGCGGCGGTGTTCGCGAACCGGGTGCACCGAGCTTGCGGTGGCCACGCTCACCTACGTCTACGCCGACTCCACCGCGGTCGTCGGCCCGCTCGCCACGCAGGCCGAGCCGCACTCCTACGACCTCTGCACCCGCCACGCCCACCGCCTCACCGCCCCCAGGGGCTGGGAGGTGGTGCGCTTCGAGGGCGAGCTGGTGTCCCCGCGCGCGGCCTACGACGATCTCACCGCGCTCGCCGAGGCCGTCCGCGAGGGCCGCCACGCCGAGGAGGTCGAGCCCGCGCCCGCCGCCCGCAGCGGCCGCCCGCACCTGCGCGTGCTGCCCGGATCCACCGAATGAAGTACGCCGAGTGAAGAACATCGACCTGGCGTTCCTGGCCCTCGTCGTCGGGATCGGCGTGGCCACGTTCGTCGTCGACGACATGGCGACCACCGCCCTCATCGCGGCCGCGGGCCTGGTCGTGGGCGTCGTGCTGGCGGTCGTGCGCTTCCGGATGGAGCGGCGGCGGCGCGACGGGTCGGGCTGAGCCTTCCGGCCGGTGCCGCCGGGCGGGCACGGCCGGGTGAGCCCCGGTCGCTAGGGTCGAGCCCTGTGGTGGACCTGTCGCAGATCATCAAGGCCTACGACGTCCGCGGCGTCGTGGGCGAGCAGCTCGACGCGGGCGTCGTGCGCGCCATCGGCGCCGCCCTGGCCCGGCTGCTGCGGGCCGAGGACGCGGGCGCCGAGCGCGTGGTGATCGGCCACGACATGCGGGAGAGCTCGCCGGCGCTGGCACAGGCGTTCGCGGCGGGTGTCACCGGCCAGGGCCTCGACGTCGTGCACATCGGCCTGGCCAGCACCGACATGCTCTACTTCGCCTCCGGCACCCTCGATGCCCCAGGGGCGATGTTCACCGCGAGCCACAACCCCGCCCGCTACAACGGGATCAAGCTGTGCCGCGCGGGCGCGTCGCCGATCGGGCAGGACACCGGGCTCGCGGCGATCCGCGCGGCCGTGGAGAACGGGGTCCCGGACGGGCCGGGAGGGGGTGCGAGCAGCGACAAGGACGTCCTCGCCGATTACGCCACCTACCTGCGCACGCTGGTGGACCTGTCGGGGGTGCGGCCGCTGCGCGTGGTCGTCGACGCCGGCAACGGGATGGCCGGGCACACCGTTCCCGCGGTGCTCGGTCCGCCGTGCCACGTCGTGCCCCTGTACTTCGAGCTGGACGGCACCTTCCCGAACCACGAGGCCAACCCGCTCGACCCGGCCAACCTCGTCGACCTCCGGCGCGCGGTCGTCGCGCAGCGGGCCGATCTCGGCCTGGCCTTCGACGGCGACGCGGACCGCTGCTTCGTCGTCGACGAGCGTGGCGAGCCGGTCAGCCCGTCGGCGATCACCGCGCTGGTGGCCGTCCGGGAGCTGGCGAAGGACCCGGGCGCGGCCGTGATCCACAACCTCATCACCTCCCGGGCGGTGCCGGAGATCGTCGCCGAGCACGGCGGGCGGCCGGTGCGTACCCGGGTGGGGCACTCGTTCATCAAGCAGACGATGGCGCAGACCGGTGCGGTGTTCGGCGGGGAGCACTCCGCGCACTACTACTTCCGCGAGTTCTGGCGGGCCGACTCCGGGATGCTCGCCGCGCTGCACGTCCTGGCCGCGCTCGGCGCCACGTCCGGCCCGCTGTCCGACCTGATGGGCGCCTACGAGCGCTACGCCGCCTCCGGTGAGGTCAACTCGACGGTCGCCGACCCCGCCGGACGGATCGCCGCGGTCCGCGCGCGCTACGCCGGCGCCCGGCTCGACGACCTCGACGGGCTCACCGTCACGCTGCCCGACGGGGCCTGGTTCAACCTGCGGCCGTCGAACACCGAGCCCCTGCTGCGGCTCAACGTCGAGGCCGCCGACGCCGCCGCCGTCACCGCGCTGCGCGACGAGGTGCTCGCGCTGGTGCGGGCATAGGCTGGTGGCCCACCGCGCGCTCTCCGCGTGGGCTGCGGTAGACACGGTTCGTCGGGCAGGAGAGGGAGGATCATGGCTGTGGAGCTGCACCCCGTGCTGATGGAGATCCTCGCCTGCCCGTCCGACGACCACGCCCCGCTGCGCGCGGGGACCGCGGCGGACCCGGGCGCGGACGTGCTCACCTGCACCTCCTGCGGCCGCGGCTTCCCGGTGGTGGACGGCGTGCCCGTGCTGCTGCTCGACGAGGCACTGCCGCCACCGACATCGCCACCGAACGCCGGCGGGTCGTGACCGCCCCGATGCTCGACGACACGCTGCTGGCCGATCCCCGGGCGCTGGCGGCGCTCGACACCGGGGGTGTGCTGCGCGCCGCGGCCACGGCGGGCGCGCAGGTGCGCTCGGTGGCCGAGGGTGCCGCGGAGTCCGGCCTGGCCGCGCTGGCCGGCACGCGCCCGCGGGCGCTGGTGCTGCTGCGCCGGCCGGGCTCGTCCGGGCCGGCGGCGGAGATCGTCGCGGCGCTGCTCGGCGCCGCCTGCCCCGTGCCGGTGGTCCTGGCCGAGACCGTGCCGAGCTGGGTCGGGGCGCTGGACGTGGTGGTGGCGCACACCGACGACGCCGCGGACACCGAGCTGGCCGACGGTGTGGCGCGGGCCGTCGGCCGCGGCGCGGAGGTGGTGCTGTCGGCGCCGTCGGACGGGCCGGTCGTGGCCGCGGGCGCGGGCCGGGTGCGCCTGCTGGAGCCGCGCATCCCCGTCCCGCAGGGTCTGGACCTGCCGCGGGCGCTGGCGGTCGGGCTCGTCACGGCGGCGGCGCTGGGTCTGGTCGCCCGGGCGCCCGCGGCCGGCCTCGACGATCTCGCCGACACCCTCGACGCCGAGGCCGAGCGCAACCAGCCCGGCCACGAGCCGTTCATGAACCCGGCGAAGTCGCTGGCGCTGCGCCTGGCCGGGCACACCCCCCTGCTCTGGGGCGTCGACGCCCCGGCCGCGGCGGTCGGGGCGCACGCGGCCGGCGCGCTCGCCGCCCACGCGGGGGTCGTCGCGCACGCCGCCGGGATCGGCCAGGCGGCGCTCGCCACCGGACTGCACCGCGCGCTGCACCGCACTGCCGAGACCCGCGACGTCTTCCACGACCCGTTCGCCGACCCGGACGGGGAGTCCACCGGGCCACCGCCGCGGCTGGTGCTGCTCGCCACCGGCGACGAGGACCCCGGCCACGCCACCGTGCGGCGCACCGGCCGTACCTGGCCCGACGCCGACGTGCTCCACCCGGTGGAGGAGGTGCCGCGCGGCACCCCGCACGCCACACTGCTGCGGGCGGCGCTGCTGGCCTCCCGGTTCGACGCCGCCGCGGCGTACCTGGGGCTGGCGACCCGCACCATCGAACCCGCCTGACGCGCGAGGAGAAGCGGACGACCGTGGACCTGCTGGACAACCCCGTGCGGCCCTACGCGTGGGGCTCGCGGACGGTGATCGCCGAGCTGCTCGGCCGGCCGAGCCCGTCGGCCCACCCCCAGGCGGAACTGTGGTTCGGGGCGCACCCCGCGGACCCGTCGCGGATCGTGCGCGACGGCCGCCCCCGGTCCCTGGTGGAGGAGGTGGCGGCCGACCCGGCGGGCACCCTCGGCGCCGACCGCGCGCAGCGCTGGCGGGAGCGGTTGCCGTTCCTGCTCAAGGTGCTCGCCGCCGACGAGCCGCTGAGCCTGCAGGCCCACCCCAGCGCCCGGCAGGCCGCCGACGGCTTCGCCCGCGAGAACGCCGCCGGCATCGCGCTCGACGCGCCCGAGCGCAACTACCGCGACGCCAGCCACAAGCCCGAGCTGATCTGCGCGCTCACCCCGTTCCACGCCCTCGTGGGCTTCCGCGACCCGGCGGCCACCGTCGAGCTGCTGCGGGCGCTGAACGTGCCCGTGCTGTCCGCGCACGTCGAGCTGCTGGCCGCCCAGCCCGACGCGGACGGCCTGCGAGCGCTGTTCACCACGTGGATCACGCTGCCCCAGTCGATGCTCGACAAGCTGGTGCCCGCGGTCCAGGAGGGCTGCGTCCGGCTCGCGGGTGACGGCGGGTTCGAGACCGAAGCACGGTCGGTGCTGGAGCTCTCGGAGCGCTACCCCGGCGACGCGGGGGTGCTCGCGGCGCTGCTGCTCAACCGGGTGACCCTGGCGCCGGGGCAGGCGCTGCACCTGCCCGCCGGGGTGCTGCACGCCTACCTCGCCGGGGCCGGGGTGGAGATCATGGCCAACTCGGACAACGTGCTGCGCGGCGGGCTCACCCCCAAGCACGTCGACGTCCCGGAGCTGGCCCGGGTGCTCGACTTCGCCGCCCCACCCCCGCCGGTGCTCGCCGGGCGCCCGGACGGCCCCTGGACCTGCTACGACACCCCCGCGCAGGAGTTCCGGCTGCGGCGCTGGGAAGGGCCGGCGACGGCGCGGGCGCTGCCGGTGCCCGACGGCGGGGCGCGCATCCTGCTCTGCACCGCGGGCGCGGCGTGCGTGCGCGGGCAGGGCGCGGAGTCCGAGGTCCGCCGGGGGGCGGCGCTGTGGCTGCCGGCGGGTGACCACGGCGTCACGGTGCTGCCCCGGGCCGGGCACACCCAGCTGTTCCTCGCCGGCGACGGGCTGTAGCGGGCGTTCGCTAGGGTCGCGTCGGGCGTCGATCTCTCGGAGGTTCTGCGGTGGCGACAAGTGGTGGTACCCGGGCGATCCTGGCGGCGCTGTTCGCCAACGCGGGCATCGCGATCGCGAAGTTCGTCGGCTTCCTGATCACCGGCTCGTCGTCGATGCTCGCCGAGTCGGTGCACTCGGTGGCCGACACGTCCAACCAGGGCCTGCTGCTCTACGGCTCGCGCAGCGCGAAGCGCGCCGCGACCGCCGAGCACCCGTTCGGCTACGGGCGCGACCGGTACTTCTGGTCGTTCGTCGTGGCGTTGCTGCTGTTCAGCCTCGGTTCGGTGTTCGCCCTCTACGAGGGCATCCACAAGCTCGAGTCCGACGAGCCGCTGGTGTCGCCGCTGGTCGCGGTCATCATCCTCGTCCTCGCGATCGGCCTGGAGTGCTACTCGTTCAGCGTCGCGATCCAGGAGTCGCGCCCGCTCAAGGGCGACTCCACGTGGTGGCAGTTCATCCGCCAGTCGAAGGTGCCGGAGCTGCCGGTGGTCCTGCTGGAGGACCTAGGCGCGCTGGTCGGGCTGATCCTCGCGCTGTTCGGCGTGGGGCTCGCGGCGCTGACCGGCGACGTCGTGTGGGACGCCGTCGGCACCATCTGCATCGGTGTGCTGCTCGGCGTCATCGCCATCATCCTGATCATCGAGATGAAGAGCCTGCTGATCGGCGAGGGTGCCGCCCCCCCGGTCCTCGGCCGGATCACGGCCAACCTGGCCCAGGGCGACGTCCAGCGGGTGATCCACATCAGGACGCAGTACGTGGGCCCGGAGGAGCTGCTCGTCGCGGCCAAGATCGCGCTGGTGCCGGGCAGCTCCGTCGAGCAGGTCGCGCGGGCGATCGACGAGGCCGAGACCCGGGTACGCGCCGCGGTCCCCGACGCGCGGTTGATCTATCTGGAGCCGGACCTCGACCGCAGCACCGTCACGACCTGAGCACCGTCACGAGCCGAGCCCGTCACGACCTGAGTCCGATCACGAGCCGAGCCCCGTCACGACCTGAGTCCGATCACGAGCCGAGGCCCGTCACGAGCCCGGTCGGCACCCAGAACCGCAGCTCCGGGCCTGGTTCGTCGACCAGCACGCCACCGTTGGCCTCGATCACCTTGCGCGAGGCCCCGTTGGCGGGATCGCAGGTGAGCAGCGCGCGGGCGATGCCCAGGTCCGCGGCCGCCGGCAGTGCGGCGCGCAGCATCGCGGTCGCGTGTCCCTGCCGCCGGGCCGACGGCCGCACCTCGTAGCCGATGTGGCCGCCGTGGCGGCGCAGCCCGGCCGTGAGCCGGTGGCGGATCGCGACCCGGCCGAGCCACTCGTCCTCGCGCACCCACCACAGCGTCGTCTGCGCGACGCTGCCCGGGGCGGGGTGGGTGACCTGGCGGTGCAACAGCTCCAGGTAGCAGGCGAGCCACCCCTCGTCGGCGACGTCACCGGCCGCCCGCAGGGCCGCGGCCAGACCGCTGTCGTCCTGTGGGCCGAAGCGGCCCTCGGCGCGGAACTCGTCGAGGGCCGCCCGCAGCGACGCGCCGTACCGCACTGCCGGAGCCACCAGCTCTCGACCGCCCACGGGCCGGGACCCTAGCAAGATCGGCGGGATCGGGACATCAGCGTCACCGGCGCAGCTCATGTCCCGATCCTGCCGATCATGAGGACTTGTTCTTTCGTTTCCGACCGCGTGACGGTGGCGCGACCCCACACTGCGGCCGTGCTTCTGGAATCCCTCGTCGCCCGGCAGGCCGGCGTGATCTCCCTGCGGCAGGCCGTCGAGTGCGGGCTGTCGGCGGCCACGGTGCACCGGCGCGCCCGCGCCGGATCGTGGCTGCGCCTGCATCCGGGTGTGTACCTGGTCGGCGGGCACCGCTACACCGACGAGGTGCGGGTCCGCGCCGTCGCGTTGTGGGCCGGCGAGGGGGCGACGGTCACCGGTGCGGCGGCGGCGTTCTGGCACGGCATGCTGCCGGCCGCGCCGGCGGTTCTCGGCGTCACGGTGCCCGGCGCGAGCAAGCCGCGTCCGCAACAGGGCATCCACGTGCAGCGCCGTGACCTGGACTTCCGTGACCGGGTCGCCGTTCGCGACGTGTGGGTCACCGGGAAGCCGCTGACCGCGCTCGAGACCGCGGCGGCGCTGCCGGACGGGTCGGCGTTCCTCGACCGGGCGCTCCAGCGGCACGTCCGGTTCCCGGCGCTGTACCGCGCGCACTGCCGCCATCTCGGCCGCGCCGGGTCCGCCCGGGCCGGCCGGTTGTTGGTCGCCGCCGCGGACCGGGCCGACTCCGCGGCCGAGCGGCTGCTCGTCTCGCTGCTGCGCGGTGCGGGCCTCACCGGCTGGGTCGTCGGGCACCCGTTCGGGACGTTCCGCCTGGACGTCGCGTTCCCTGCGCGGCGGCTGGCCGTCGAGGTCGACGGGTGGGCGTGGCACGTGGACGTCGACCGGTTCCGCAACGACCGCCGCAAGGGCAACGCGCTCGCGGCGGCGTCGTGGGACCTGCTGCGCTACACCTGGCACGACCTGGACGGCAGGCCCGCGCAGTGCGTCGCGGAGATCGCGGGTTCGCTGGCGCGGGCGGCATGATCGCCGGGATCGGGACATCAGCGTCACGGGCGCAGCTCAGGTCCCGATCCCGGCGATCATGAAGGTCAGCCGCTCGCCCCGGGGAGCTCGTAGCCGGCGAACTTCTCGCGGAGCGTCTTCTTGGAGAACTTGCCGACGCTCGTCTTCGGCACCTCGTCGATGAACTCCACGGCGTCGGGCAGCCACCACTTCGCCACCCGCGGCTCCAGGTGGGCGATGACCTCGTCGGCGGTCAGCGTCTCCCCGGGCTTGACGACCACGCAGGCCATCGGTCGCTCCACCCACTTCTCGTGCGGGATCGCGATCACCGCCGCCTCGGCGACCTTCGGGTGCGCCATGATCTCGTTCTCCAGCTCCACCGAGCCGATCCACTCCCCGCCGGACTTGATGAGGTCCTTGGTGCGGTCGACGAGCCGGAAGAACCCGTAGCGGTCCACGGCGGCGACGTCGCCGGTGCGCAGCCAGCCGTCGGCGGTGAACTGCACGCCGCCGCCCTCGCCGCGGTAGTACTCGGCCGCGATCCACGGACCCGCGGCCTGCACCTCGCCGGTGGCGACGTCGTCCCAGGGCTGCACCTCGCCGGTCTCCGGGTCGGAGATGCGCAGGTCGACCAGCGGGACGGGCTGGCCCTGGCGGGCGCGCACGGCGGCCCGCTCGTCCTCGGTCAGCGCGTCGTGATGCGACCGCGGGGTGGACATGGTGGCGATCGGGGAGGTCTCGGTCATGCCCCAGGCATGCAGCATCGGGACGCCGATCGCCTCGCGGAAGCCCTCCGACAGGGACCTCGGCACGGCCGACCCGCCGCAGAGGATCGCCCGCAGCGCGGACAGGTCGTGGTCGGCGAGCATCGGCAGCGCGCCCATCCAGATCGTCGGCACACCGCCGGTGACGGTGACCCGGTGCCGCTCCAGCAGCCCGAGGATGGCCTTCGGCGTCATGTTCGGCCCGGGGAACACGATGTCGGAGCCGGCGAGCAGGCAGCCGTAGGGCAGCCCCCACGCGTTGGCGTGGAACATCGGCACGACGGGCATGACGACGTCGCGCTCGGAGAGCGCCGAGCCGTCGGCGACCAGCGAGATCAGCGAGTGCAGCACCGCCGAGCGGTGGCTGTAGACGACGCCCTTCGGGTTCCCGGTGGTGCCCGAGGTGTAGCACATCGCGGCGGCGGTGTTCTCGTCGAAGACCTCGAACGTGCCGGTGAACGGCTCGGCTGCGGCGAGCAGTTCCTCGTAGTCGTGCCAGCCCTCCGGGATCGGGTGCTCGGCGCCGTCGTCGATCACCACGAAGTGCGCGACGGTGGTGAGCTTGTCGACCAGCGGGGTGAGCAGCGGCAGCAGCGAGCGGTCGACGAAGACGACCTCGTCCTGGGCATGGTCGGCGATGTACACGAGCTGCTCGGGGAACAGCCGGATGTTGAGGGTGTGCAGCACGCGCCCGGTGCACGGCGCGGCCAGGTACAGCTCCAGGTGCCGCCCGGAGTTCCAGCTGAACGTGGCGACGCGGCCGTCGGCGCTGATCCCGAGGGTGTCGAGCACGGTGGCGAGGCGGCGCACCCGCTGCGCCCACTGGGCGACGGTCGTGGTCGTCTCCCCGGTGGCCTCCGCGGTGACGATCGTCTTGTGGCCGAAGTACTGCTCGGCCCGGTGGAAGACGTGGGGGAGCGCCAGCGGGCGGTCCTGCATGAGTCCGAGCATGTTCTGGGTGCTCCTGGTCGCGACGGGTGGGGCGGGTGGCTGTGCCTTTTCGAGACACCCGGGACCGTACCGGCGGCGGATAGGGTCGTCAGCCGTGACCGCCGCCGACGCACCGACCCGGGCGGTCTGCGTCGACGTGGGCTCCACCTGGACGAAGGCGGCGCTGGTCAACGACGACGGCACCGTCGCCGGCTTCGCCGAGCACCCCACGACGAGCGCGGACGTGCTCACCGGGATGGACGCCGCCGTGCGCGCGGTCACCGCCACGGGCGTCGCGGGGGAGGCGCCCGCGCTGCTCGCGTGCTCCTCGGCCGGGGGCGGGCTGCGGCTGGCGGTGGTCGGCACGGAGCGGCTCGCGGCCACCGAGGCCGGCTACGGCGTCGCGGTCTCGGCGGGCTGCCGGGTGGTGCACGTGCACGGTGGGCGGCTCGAACCGGCGGGCGTGCGGATGCTGCGCTCGGTCCGCCCGGGCGCGCTGCTCGTCGTCGGCGGCGCGGACGGCGAGGACCCCGAGCTCCTGCTGCACAACGTCGCCCGGCTCGCCGCGGCGCGGGTGCGGTACCCGATCGTGCTGGCCGGCAACGTGGCGGCCCGCCTCGACGGGCTCGCGCTGCTGCGCGCGGCCGGGCGCAGCGTCACCGCCTGCGACAACGTCGCCCCGCGGCGCGGCGAGCTGGTGGCTGCGCCGGCCCGCGAGGCCCTCACCCGGCTCTACCTGCGCCACGCCCTCGGCGGGCGTGGCCCCGCGGTGGGGCCGCGGTTCCGCCGGCAGGTGCGGCTGGTGACCCCCGACGTCGTCGGGCGGGCGACGGCGGAGCTGGCGCGGGTGCACGGCGGCCGCGTGCTGGTCGTCGACGTGGGCTGCACGACGACCGGGGTGCACTCGTCGTGCGGCACCGGGGAGGTGGCGCGCACCGTCGAGGGTGACCTCGGGGTGCGGGCGTCGGCCGACGGGGTGCTGGAGGGCGGGCAGGCCGAGGGCATCGTGGATCCGGTGGAGGCCGACCTGTTGCGCCCCATGGTCACCCGCATGTCCGGCGAGGTCGGCTACCTCCCGCGCAGCCCGGGCGGGGCGGCCGAGGACCGCAGGCTCGCGGCCGTCGCAGCCGTCGTCGCCACGCGCCGGCACGTGCGCGCCCGGCCCGGCGACCCGCCCGGGCTGGTCGTGCTCACCGGCGGGGTGTTCCGCCGCTACGACCCGGCGGGTGGGCTCGGCGCCGTCGGGGCCACGCTGCGCACCGATCCGGAGCTCGCCCCCGTCCTGGCCGGGGCGGCGCTCGTGCTCGACACCGCGTTCACCGTCGTACCGGCCGGCCTGCTCGCCGCCGACGGGCGGGCCGCGGCGGCGGGGGCCGTGCTGCGGGAGAACCTGCTCGACTGACTCCCCGCGGCGGCTTGGTGTCGACGGGCGGGCCGTGTCGACGGGCGGGCGGTGTCGACGGGCGGGCCGTGTCGACGGGCGGGCCGGGTCGAGGTGGGCCGTGCTCACGACGACGCCCGGTCCCGGCTGGCGCCGTGGTCGGTGTCCTCGCGGCGCTCGGTGCCGCCGTGCCAGTCCAGGCACAGGACGGTTCCGTCGTCGCGGAGGTTGCCGCCGGTCACCCGCAGCACGGCGTCGGCCATCGCGTGCACGACCTCGCGGGGGTGCAGGTCGGCGGTGTCGCGCAGGGCGGCGTGCACGTCGAGGTTCGCGGCGTGCCGTTCGAGCATGCCGTCGGTGACGAAGACGAGCCGGTCACCCGGCTGCAGGGGCAGTCGCTGCACGTGGAAGGGCCGCCCCGGCTCCAGACCGAACGGCATGTCGATGCCGAGCTCGATCTCCTCGATCCGGCCCCCGCGCAGCCGCAACGGGAACGGGTGCCCGGCGTTGACGATCCCGGCCGACTCGTCGCGCAGGTCGATCCGGACGAGCTGGCCGGTCACGAACTGGCCGACCGGGGAGTGTGCGGCCAGCTCGTCGTTGGCGATGCGGGCCTGGTCGCCCAGATCCAGCCCCCGCCGGCGGGCGTTGCGCAGGCCCCCGACGAGCACGGTGGCCAGCAGCGCCGCGGCGACGTCGTGCCCGACGGCGTCGGTGATCGACAGATGCAGGGCGTGCCGGTCGAACGCGTAGTCGAAGGTGTCCCCGCCGACCGTCGCGGCCGGCTCCAACCAGCCTGCGACGGTGAACTGGCCCGCCTCGCAGGTCAGCGCGCTGGGTAGCAACCGTCTTTGGATCTCCGCGGACAGCGACAGCGGCGTCGTGCGCTGGCCCCAGTCGAACAGGTCGGTGTAGCGCCGGTTGACCACGACGATGTTGCCCAGCGCGTGGCCGACACCGGCGATCGCCGCGACCTGGTCGTCGTCCGGGCGGACCGGCAGCTCCAGCTCCAGCACGCCGATCGCGTCGCCGCGCACGGTGACCGGCACGACCACCCGAGCCCCGCCCGCGAGCACCCGCACGTCCACCCGCTGGGTGCGCAGGACGTGCTGGTAGACCGTGCCGGCCAGCGGTACGTGCCCAGGTGCCTGCGCCCGTCCCCCGCTCGGCACCGACGTTCCTCGATCGAGCCTGACCACCGCCCGCCCGCTGTAGTCCGCGATCAGGAAGCTGACGTCGGTCGCCCGGCAGATCGTCGTGAGCTCCCGTGCGGCGACGTCGAGCGCGTCGGTGGGCGGCGCCGCCTCGACCTGCTCCAGCACCGCCCGGAAGTCCGAGCTCGAGCTGTCCTCGCCGGACATGCGCCCAACCCTACGCCGCGGTCGTGGGGCGGCCCTGCGGCTCACCGCCCATATCGGAAGGCACGGGCTCTGGTAAGTGTGTTCTGACTCCATCTATCGTGGGTACTACTCCCGGCAGCGTCGCCGTTCCGTTCACGCCGACCGCTGGGAGCAGCGCATGACCGACACCGAGTTCTACGTCGACCTCACGGCCCACGAGGGGCAGCGCCTCGCCGCCGTGCTCGCCGCCGTCGGCGCGGCCGAGCCGGGCTGGGACCCGACCGCCGTGCTCGCCGACGAGACCCGTGCCCACGAGATGCTCTACGCCGGTCTCGACGCCGGGCAGGAGGCGGTGCTCGCCGAACTGCGCGCCGCCGGGGTCCTGCGGTGATCGACCCGCAGGCCGTCCTCGGCAGGCGCGCCTGGGTCGCGTGTGCGCGCTGCGACGACGGCGTGGGCTGCACCGCCTGCCGGGCCGCGCGCACCTGCGACCGGCACTGGCGCCACCTGCTGGGCATCGAGGGCAGCCAGATCTTCGTGCAGTGCCCGTCGTGCGACCGCCGGGGGGGGCGCGGCCCCGGCGGCGGGCGGGGCCGGCGCGGGCTTCCCGGGGAGCTCCGC
>JBQTJE010000046.1:0-5010 GCA_052387455.1 Pseudonocardia sp. | reverse complement strand
GTCGACGTGGCCCTCCAGGTTCGACAACCGCAGCCGCAACGCCGTGAGCGGGGTGCGCAGCTGGTGGCTCGCGTCGGCGACGAACGCCCGCTGTGCCGCGGGCGCCGCCGTCACGGTCTCGGCCATCCGGTCGAACGACGCCGAGAGCCGCCGCAGCTCCGGCGGGCCGGACCCGTCCGACACCGGCTCGGCGCCGCCCCCGGCCAGCACCGCCGCCGCCACCCGCCCGGTGCCCTCGTCGAGCCGGCGCACCGGCCGCAGGATCCAGCGCACCACCGGCAACGCAGCCAGCACGCCCAGCGTCAGCGCGACCAGCCCCGCCGCCGCGACCAGCGACCACACGCGCAGCTCGGCGGCCCGCAGCCCGTCGGTCGGCGAGACGGTGACGACCACCCCGCGCGCCTCGCCGTCCACCAGCACCGGCTCGGCCAGCACCATCGGCCGGGCGTCCCACGGCAGGATCAGCGGGTAGGGCTGCGAACCGCGCTCGGCCTGTGCCAGCCGCACCCGCTCGGCGGCGTCGCCGTCGAGCACCGGCGGGTCGGCGCGCGACGCCGCCAGCACGGTGCCGTCGAGCCCGAGCAGGGTGACCGCGATGCCGTAGACGTCGTCGTGGCGGGCCAGCTCGGCCGCGTAGCGCCCCAGCGTCCCGGCGTCGCCCTCGGTGATCGGCCGCTCCGCGACCGAGGCGAAGTAGACGGTGTCGGTGAGCCGGTCGGTGAACACCGCGAGCTGGGTGCGCTGCGCCGACGCGACCGCCAGCGGCACCCCGAGCCCGGCGGTGAGCAGCCCCACCAGGACCAGGGTGACGACGAGCAGCCGGCGGCGCACGGCTACTCGGAGGCGGCGAGACGGTAGCCGACGCCGCGGACGGTCTGCACCAGCTCGGCGCGGCCCAGCTTCGTGCGCAGCGAGGCGACATGCACGTCGAGGGTGCGGTTGGCGCCCGGCCAGCTGCGCCCCCACACCTCCGCGACGATGCGGCTGCGCGTGCACACCGCGCCCCGGGCCCCGGCCAGCAACGCCAGCACCTGGAACTCCTTGCGGGTGAGCACCACCGGCCGGCCGGCGACGGCGACGGTGTGCCGGCCGAGGTCGACCGCCACGTCGTCGAGCTCGACCACCTCCCCCGCCGCGGCCGTGGCCGGCCCGGGCCCGCGCGGGCGCAGCCCCGGGTGCACGCGCGCCCCGAGCTCGCCGATGTCGTAGGGCTTCACCAGGTAGTCGTCGGCACCGCAGTTGAGGCCGAGGATGCGGTCCTCCACCTCGCCGCGGGCCGACACGACGATCACCGGCACGTCGCTGACCGCGCGGATCGCCCGGCAGACGTCCACCCCGTCCACGTCGGGCAGGCCGAGGTCGAGCAGCACCACGTCGACCTCGGCCAGGTGGTCGACCGCGCCGCGGCCCACCGCCAGCCGGGTCGTGGTCATGCCGTGGCGGTGCAGCGCGGGCCGCAGTGCTGCCGCGATGCGGTCGTCGTCCTCGACCAGCAGTATGTGCACGCCGTTCACCTTCGCCGCCGTCGGCGCTCGTCGTTATGAGAGCGAAACCCTATGGGTTCGTAAAGATGATGTACTCGCCGACGCCGTCACCCCATAGTGAACCCTCTCGTTCCGGCCGGAAGGCGTGCGCATGACCCCCATGATCCGGATGGCGTCGGTCGACAAGCACTTCGGTGAGCTGCACGTGCTGCGCGACATCGACCTGGAGGTCGACGCCGGACAGGTCGTGGTGGTGCTCGGCCCGTCGGGCTCGGGCAAGTCCACGCTCTGCCGCACCATCAACCGGCTGGAGCCGATCGACAGCGGCACCATCGAGGTCGACGGCAAGGAGCTGCCCGCCGAGGGCAAGGCGCTCGCCGGTCTGCGCGCAGACGTCGGCATGGTGTTCCAGAGCTTCAACCTCTTCGCGCACAAGACGATCCTGGAGAACGTCACGCTGGCGCCGCTGAAGGTGCGCAAGATGTCCAAGGCCGACGCCGAGAAACGCGGACTGTCGTTGCTGGAGCGCGTCGGGATCGCCAACCAGCGCGACAAGTACCCCGCGCAGCTCTCCGGCGGCCAGCAGCAGCGCGCCGCGATCGCGCGGGCGCTGGCGATGCAGCCCAAGGTGATGCTGTTCGACGAGCCCACCTCGGCGTTGGACCCGGAGATGGTCCAGGAGGTCCTCGACGTCATGACCACCCTGGCGCGCGAGGGCATGACGATGCTGGTGGTCACCCACGAGATGGGCTTCGCGCGCAAGGCCGCGAACCGGGTGGTGTTCATGTCCGACGGCGAGATCGTCGAGGACTCCACCCCGGACGAGTTCTTCACCAAGCCGAAGTCCGACCGCGCCAAGGACTTCCTCGGCAAGATCCTCACCCACTGACACAGAACCACAGAAGGAAGGCACTCCATGAGACTGCGCACCCTGACGATCGGCCTGATGGTCGGCGCACTGGCGCTGACCGGCTGCGGGCGTGAGGGCAGCCCGACCGGTGGCGAGGACACCGGTCTGACCTACGAGGTAGCCCAGAACGTGCAGCTCGCGGACTCCCCGACATTCCAGACGATGACCCAGCGGGGACGGGTGGTCCTCGGGGTGAAGAACGACCAGCCGGGCCTCGGGCAGGTCGATCCGACGACCAACACCTACAGCGGATTCGACATCGAGATCGGCCGGATGGTCGCAGCGAACCTCGGGTTCGGCCCTGACCAGATCGACTACGTGGTGGTGCAGTCCGCGGCGCGGGAAGACGCGTTGTCGCGCGGGGACGTCGACTACTACGTCGGGACCTACACCATCAACGACAAGCGCAAGGAACGCGTCGGGTTCGCCGGGCCGTATTTCGTGGCCGGGCAGAGCCTGCTCGTGCGCGAGGACGAGTCGGCCATCACCGGCAAGGAAACGCTGACGGGCAAGAAGGTCTGCTCGGTCACGGGGTCCACGCCGATCGGCCGCATCCGTGACCAGGGACTCACCGAACCCACGAACATCGTCGAGTTCCAGACCTACACCCAGTGCGTCGACCAGCTCGTCCAGGGTCAGGTGGACACCGTGACCACCGACGACGCGATCCTCAAGGGCTACGCGGCCCAGCGACCCGACGAGCTGAAGCTGGTCGGCGAGAACTTCTCGAACGAGCCCTACGGAGTCGGCGTTCCACTGGCCGACACCGCCCTTCGCACCAAGATCAACGACATCCTCCAGGCGTCCTACGACGACGGCACGTGGCAGAAGATCTACGACGCCACCCTGGGCAAGTCGGGATCGGCGAGCTCGCCGCCACCGATCGATCGTTACTGACCGTCCACGGCGGGGGTGGCCCGGACGATCGGGTCCACCCCCGCGCCACGGCCGAGGGGAGGTGGCATGTCCGTCCTGCTGGACAATCTCGACGTCTTCTACCGCGGCTTCCTCGGAACGATCGGCCTGTTCGTCATCGCCAGCATCGGCTCGCTGATCGTCGGGGCCGTCCTTGCCGGCATGCGGGTCAGCCCCGTCCCGTTCCTACGCGGGGTGGGCACCACCTACGTGAACCTCGTCCGGAACACACCTCTCACCCTCGTCCTGTTCTTCTTCGCCTTCGCGTGGAACCGCCTAGGAATCGTGCAGCTCGACTTCTTCCCGCTGGCTTGCATCGGGCTGATCGTCTACACGGCGGCGTTCGTCTGTGAGGTACTACGCTCCGGCGTGAACACCGTTCCGGTCGGACAGGCCGAGGCGTCCCGGGCGCTGGGCTTCACCTTCGGCCAGACTCTGGGATCGGTGGTCATGCCGCAGGCGGTGCGCGCCGTCGTACCCCCGCTCGTGAGCGTCCAGATCGCGTTGCTGAAGAACACCACGATCGCAGCCGGATTCTCGGTGGTCGAGGCCGGATCGATCTTTCCGACCCTGTCCGAACGCGGTTACAGCGTCCTCATCGGCGGACTCTGGGTCGCCCTCGGGTTCGTCATCCTCGTGGTTCCGTTGACACTGCTCCAACGTCGGCTCGAGCGCCGCTGGAGCGTGGCCCGATGACCGCCGTCCTGTACGACATCCCCGGGCCGAAGGCGCGGGTACGTAATCGGACACTCGGTTACGTCGGCGTGGCGGCCGTGATCGCGGCGATCGCTTACGTGATCTACCGGCTGGCCGTCAGCGGTCAGTTCGACGGCCGGAAGTGGAACTTCATCACCTTCGAGGCGATCCAGTACCTCTTGCTCGACGCGCTCCTTGCAACCCTCTCGGCCTTCGCCCTCGCGGCGCTGCTGTCTCTCGTGGTCGGCGCGCTTCTCGCCGCAGCACGGCTGTCGGATCATGCGGTGCTGCGTGGACCCGCGACGTTGATCGTGGAGTTCCTCCGCGCGATCCCGGTCCTGATCATGATCTTCTTCATCTACTTCGGCCTCCCGCCCGCCGGAATCAACATCTCGACGTTCTGGGCCGTCGTGATCGGCCTGACCCTGTACAACGGATCGGTGCTCGCCGAGATCTTCCGTGCGGGGGTGCTCGCCCTGCCCAGGGGACAGAGCGAGGCTTCCTACGCCCTCGGAATGCGCAAGTCCCAGGTGATGACCAACGTACTTCTCCCCCAGGCACTGCGTGCGATGCTGCCCACGATCGTCAGCCAACTGGTCGTGGTGCTCAAGGACACCGCGCTGGGCTTCCTGATCGGATACCCGGAGCTGCTGTTCGTCACCCGCACCCTGGGCTCACAGGGCCAGTTCGACTTCCCCATCATCCCGGTCGCGATCGTCGTAGCGGCGATCTACATCGCGATGTGCCTGTTGCTTTCGTGGTTTGCGAGCTACCTGGAGAAACGCACTCGCCGCACGCCGCGCGGCGGCCCGATCGATCCGACGGTCAGTGGTTAGCGCAGGTCGTGGAGGATGTCCCGAGTTCCGTGGAACTACGGTGGCGGCCCGGTGATCATCAGGCGGCGTCGACGGTGTCAGTATGCCCGGGGACACCGACGGGTTGAGTGACCCGGTCCAGCGTGTCGCGCAGGGATCGCAGGTGCATGTGGCCGTTGACCCGGCGGAA
>JBQTJE010000045.1:0-10073 GCA_052387455.1 Pseudonocardia sp. | reverse complement strand
CGCGCGCGCGTCCGGACGCGCGCGCGGCGCGAACGTGCGGGCGCGGCAACCGGATAGCGGAGGCGACGATGGAGAACGCGCTGCACCGGTTCGTCCGGCTGCTGCGGCTGCGCCAGGTGCGGATCTCGATCCCGGAGGCGCTGGACGCGATGGCGTGCGCGCGCCAGCCCGGGATGCTGGCCGACCGGGTGCACCTCAAGGCGGCGCTGCGCGTCGCGCTGATCAAGGACCGGCGCGACGAGGAGATCTTCGACGAGATCTTCGACAAGTTCTTCGCGCTGGTGAAGGTCGGCGCGCCGGACACCGGCCACGGCCACGGGCACGGCCACGCCGACCTGTCCGACGGCGGCGACCTGGAGGACTTCACGCTGTCCGAGGAGCCCGGCGACAACCCGCAGCAGGGCCACACCCACGGCAAGCCCGTCGACATCCGGGACTACTTCGACCCCGACGACCTCGCCCAGCAGTACAACCTGCACCAGGAGGCCAACAAGCTCGACCTGGCGGCGATGACCGACGAGATCATCCTGTCGAAAGACAACCAGGGTAAGCAGGGTCCCGAGGGCACCCGCGTGCAGATCGAGACCGACCGCCTGCACAACGCCGGCGCACCGGGCCAGATCTCCCAGCAGCAGGGCACGAAGGTCGACGCCGACCTGTCGATCGCCGAGCAGGAGGCGCTGCTGGGCTGGCTGAACGACGTCGAGGAGGACGTGTCGCAGGACGGCGACGAGTCCGACGCGGCGGCCCTGCGCCGGCGACTGTCCGGCGTGCTCAACGGGCTGCCGGAGGCGATCAAGAAGCACCTGGAGGCGCTGCTCGCGCTGGAGAACCGCATCGTCGAAGGCGTGGAGCAGCGCAAGGTCGCCGAGGTCGACCGGGTGGGCGAGCACGAGCGGATGGAGCTGGAGGAGTCGCTGCGCCGGCTGGCGCGCTCGCTGCACGGCGGGCTCACCCACAAGCGCCGCGTGGCCTCGCGCGGGCGCATCGACTCCGGGCGCACGATGCGGCGCAACATGCGCTTCGACGGCATCCCGTTCTCCCCGGTCACGGTGCAGCGCGCCGAGGACAAGCCGCGGCTGGTCGTGCTCACCGACGTGTCGCTGTCGGTGCGGGCGACGGCCCGGTTCACGCTGCACCTGGTGCACGGGTTGCAGAACCTGTTCGGCCAGGTGCGCACGTTCGCGTTCGTCGCCGACCTCGTCGAGATCACCGACCTGTTCGAGGACCACCCCGTCGAGCAGGCCCTCGGGCTGGTGTTCGGCGGCGACGTCCTCGACGTGGACGCCAACTCCGACTACGGCGCCGCGTTCGGCACCTTCCACGAGGAGTTCGGCTCCGCGGTCAACCGGCGCACCACCGTGATCGTGCTCGGCGACGGGCGCGGCAACGGCAACGACCCCAACCTCGAAGCCTTCGACGAGATCAGCCGCCGGGCCCGCGAGACGATCTGGCTCACCCCCGAGCCGCGCTACTCCTGGGGCCTGGGCGGCTGCGACCTGCCCGACTACGCCGAGTACTGCACCCGCGTCCGCGTCGTCCGGGACCTGACGGGCCTGGAGACCGCCGCGCACGAGATGGCGACGGAGCTGGTCGGCCGGTGACCGCCGCCGCCCCGTCCGCGAGTTCCGCATCTCAGCAGGCCGAGTTGCGCAGTTCAGCAGGACGCCCCCGGTGGCCAGCCGCTGAGCCGACGTGATAGCGCTGCCCCGCTCATGATCGGCGCCTGCGGTTGATTCGCTGCACCCGGAGGCTGTTGCCCAATCGATCGTCCGGTCGGTCCGGCGCGCGGGGCCTCATGATCAGTGGCCCGGGACCGACCCCGTCTTTGATCATCAGATGGGTACGACGAGGCGTGATATCCGCAGCTCAGAGTCCCCAACAAGCGATCAAGACGCGGAACGCGCGGCCACCGGCCCCGAGACGGTGATCACGACGGGTCGACGGCCGCACACCCTGCCGGCGCGATTCGGCAACAGCCTCCCCGCGCAGCATCGCGGCCGCACACGGCGATCATGAACAGGAGACACCGCCGTCCGGTGCCCGTCGAGAGGTCGATGATGCCAACGTCCCGGCTCTGGCTCGACGAGACCGGTCGGGTGCGCCACCGGATAGCCGCCGACGAGATCAGCAACGACCTCGCCGGCTGGATCGCCGACGAGCTGGTGGCGCCCGGGCTGATCACACCGGACGCGTTCGAGCGCACGTTCGTCGACGCCGTGCTCACTGTTGACCCCGATCCGGACGTCGCCTGGACGGCGTTCTACCGCAACACCCTCGCCGCGCTGCGCGGCGGCGTCCCGGACGGCACGAACGCCGGGATGGCCCCCGTGCACGCCCGCGCCGTCGAGCTCGCGGCCGGCGCGGACGTCGTCGAGCTGGGCTGCTGCTTCGGCTTCCTCACGCTGCGGCTCGCGGCTGCCGGGCACCGGGTGACGGCCGTCGACGTGGAGCCGGGCACCGCCCGCCTGCTCGCGTCGGTCGCGCCCCGCCTCGGGCTGCGCGTGTCCGCGCTCGTCGGGGATGCGGGCGCCGTGCCGCTGGCCGACCGGGCCGCCGACACCGTCTACGCCGTGCATCTGCTCGAACACCTGCCGCCCGCGGACGCCCCCCGGGTGCTCGCGGAGATGCTGCGGGTGGCGCGCCACCGGGCCGTCGTCGCAGTGCCGTTCGAGGACGAGCCGAACCCGGCCTGGGGCCACGTCCGCACGTTCGACCTGCCCGCGCTCGACACCCTCGGCGCCGCCACCGGGCTCCCCTACTCCGTCACCGAGCACCACGGCGGCTGGCTGGTCGTCGACCGCTGAACCGCTTTCTCCCAGCGGGTCGCGGTGCCACGATCGGGGCATGCCAGTGACCAGCGGGATCAACCACATCGCCACGATGACGCCCGACCTCGACCGGATCATGCGCTTCTATGTGGAGGCGTTCGAGGCGAAGGTGACGTTCGAGATGGCCGCCACCGACGACCACCCGCGGATGGCGATCATCGACCTCGGCGGGGGCGGGGGCCTCAACGTGTTCGAGGTGGCGCCGGACGCGATCGTCGGCTCGCGCGCCACGATGGGCGGCCGCGGCCCCATCGACCACTTCGGCATCTCCGTCGACTCCCATTCCACCCTCGCCGGCCTGCGGGACCGGATGGTGGCCGCGGGCGCCGAGATCGGCGAGATCCAGCGCCTCGGGGGCGAGTGGTCGCTGTTCTTCCGCGACCCTGACGGGATGGAGCTGGAGGTGTGCGCCCCGGCCCGCCCGGACGACCCGGCCTGAGCCTGAGCCAGGTCAGGCCGGCGGCCGCGGCACGGCCCCGCGCGGCGACACGTCCTGCCCCGAATCCGTGGAACGGTGTCCCGGCCGCGTCCACGAGGCCGGGTCACCGTGGATCACGGCCGTGTCGGCGATGGCGAGGGCGCCGACCAGCTGCTCGGGCGCGGGCCCGTGCACGGTCAGGAACGTCGCGACGGAGGCTCCCCCGACGGCGACCTCGCCGACGAAGGTCGTGTCCTGGAAGGAGAGGCCGCCGTCGAAGGTGGCATCCCGCAGGTCCAACCGGCCGAGGAACGCGGCGCCGGTGAGGAGCGCAGGCTTGGCCATGCACACGGCCGCCATCCGCGTGATGCCGTGGAAGCGCGCTCCGCGAGCGGTGAATCGGCCGATCCGCCGGCCGCCGAGGAACAGGTGTTCCAGACTTGCCCGGCTGAGGTCTAGATCACAACCCGGAGCGTCGAGATCCTCGCGGGTCGGCAGGAGGTCCGCGATCAGGGTTTGCGCGGTGAGCCGTACCTGGCGCTCGCAGTCGGCAGCCGGACCGTCGTCCTCGATGCCGTCGGCGCCCGGATGGCTCGGGTGGGTGAAGGGCTGGCGCAGGTAGGCGCAGAGGATGTCGAGCACGGTCTGGCGGTAGCGACCCGTCGACGTCGCGAGGCCCGCGAGGGCGTGCAGCGCACCGACGCGAACCTGGGCGGCGTCGTGTCCCAGGAGCTCGACCGACCGTGCGAAGCGCTCGTCGGCGACCTTGTCGGTGTCCAGCGTGTGCCGCGCCTCCTCGGTGCGCCGCCGCCGGTCGTTGAGCCACAGCGCGTACAGCGCGATGACCGCACCACCGGCCAGACCACCGGTCTTGACGATCTCGGCCTTCGACAGCGTCGGCTCGACGAGGAGCAGGACCACCCCCGTCAGCACGGCGACGGTGATCGACACGAGCAGGGTGAGCGCCAACAACAATCGGCCCTGCCTCATGGCGTCGCGTCCAGCGCCGCCTCGACGAAGAACTGCACCTGCGGGGTCAACAGCCGCGCGCCGGCCATGCGTTCCACCAGGTCGAGAACCTCCGAGGCCCTGCTCATTCCGGCCTTCGACGCGAGCAGTCTCAGATCGTCGTCGTCCTCGCCGATGCGATGCGCGAGCGCCTTCATCACCAGCACCACCTCGGGGCTTGCGATCTCGCAGCGCAGTCCGGGCAGGTCGAGGATCTGCGTGCCGAACGGGTCGGGTCCGAGCAGGAAGCCCTTGACCGCGTCGTTCAGCCATCCGACCGGCAGCCCGAGCTGCTCCGCGACGCCGTCGGCAGCGCGGTAGACCTCGGCCTTCGGCACGAACACCGCGTCGATGTCGCGCGTCGAACGCCGCTCGTCGTAGGCGAGCGCGATGGCGGCGCCGCCCACGACGTAGAGGTCGGCGGTGACACCGGCCTGCTCGAGCGCGGCACCCAGCGCGGTGAGCGCGGCGACGATCTCCTCGCGGCGCACTAGACCCGCTGCAACGTCGTGCGTCCGATGAAGATGCCGCGCCGACGGAAGGCGGCCGGCGACTCGACCAGCGCGCGGGCGTGCAGCCCGACCGTTCGCGACGGCCACCAGAAGTGGTCGAGGAACCGAACGTCCTCCCGCGTCCACGCCGGAACGACGACCCGGTGCGCGGCCGCGACATGCTCAGCGAGGGCAGCCACGTAGGCGTCCGTTCGGGCGCCGACCAGCGGCGGCTCCTCCTGGATCCGACGCGAGACGTCCGCCTGGTCCGCGGCCCACCGGAGGTCGTCGAGGAAGTCGGCCGCCGCCGCGCGCAGCGAGACGCCCTCGGCCACCCGGCGGGCGGCGCCGACCAGCGTCACGGGTGTCCGGCTCGGCCCACGCGGGTGCGGCAGGTCGCCGTCGACCCATTCGGCGCGCCGGGCCCAGAGCCGTTGCGAGGGGGTGCTCACCCGCACAGTGTGGACCACGCCGTGATCCTGACCCGCTCGCCGGCGTCAGTTCCCCATAGCCGGACGCGCCGGCGGTGGCCCGCGGCGCAGGACGCGGGCTGGTGCCGTGAACAGTGACCCTCGGACGGTGGCTCGGCGGCGGGCTCAGGAGAACTCGGCGGCCCCCAGCATCGCAAGCCAGTCGGCGTCGCCGTCGCCGTAGCGGGCGACCGCCCCGGCCAGCAGCCAGACGATCGACGGCATGAAGTCGGCGCCCAGCGCGCGGGCGTACTCGGCGATCTCCTCCACGCCCGCGGCGCCGTCCAGCGCGACCGACGTGTAGCGGGCCCGCAGCCGGTAGCGCCTGCCGAGGTTCTCCTCCACCCACGCCAGGATCTCGGCGACCCGGTCGGGCTCGTCGACCAGCGCCTCACGCACCATGGTGACCCAGTGCAGCAACACGTAGGTGGTCATGATCGCGGCCGGGTTGCCACCGTCCGCGGTGGGCGAGCGGCTGCCGGCCTCGACGATCTCCACCACGGTCTCGCGCGCCGGCTCCGGGCTCCGGTCGGTGATGGTGGCCTGGACGGCGTCGCGAAGCGCGCCCGACACCGCCTCGGCGGCACGCACCACGTCCTTCTGCTGTTGCTTGTCGAGCACCCGTCACCTGCTTCGTCGAGGTGGAACGACGGTAGCGCCGCCCCGTCACCGAGAACGACCGGCCGCGCCGGAGCATTGATCGTCGGTGCTCGGTCGTCCCCGGTTTCGTCTCGCACGTGACGCCGGTAGCGTCGGGCGAAGTCGGCAAGCGGCATCGCGGGCCACGCCATGGCCTGCGACAACGCGCGGGAGGGCCTGCTCATGACGCTCCCGTGGCTCGAGACGATTTCGGCCCGCCCGGGACGGCGGCGGTTCCCGGAGAACTGAGGACGCTGAGGAATGATCACCGGATACGGCCACTTCGTGCAGCTCGCCGAGTCTCTGCAGTGGAACGAGAAAGCCATCGACCTCTCGGCCGACCGCGCGGCCTGGCCGAGGCTCACGGACGCGGAGAACGCCAAGGTTCTCGGCCTGCTCGCCGGCTTCGTCGTCGCCGAGACGGCGGTGGCCGGCAACCTCCACTCCTACCGGGCGGCCGCCTCCGACGACTCGATGCGGGCGACGTTCCGCGCCCAGGCTCGCGACGAGGCGCGCCACGCCCGCTTCTTCGACCTCGTCGCGCGCGATGTCGTCGGCGTACCCGGGGTCACGCCGACGCAGCGGCGGGACGTCCTGCGCGCCCGCGTCGGTCCGGACCTCGTCGAGCTGTTCGAGGAGCGCCTGCCGGCCACCGCGCGGTGCCTCACCGAGGACCGCGCGGGCCTCACCGCCGCGGTGGGGCTCTACCACATGGTGATCGAGGGCGTGGTCCTCCTGGCCGGGCAGCACGCGATGCTCGAGACGCTCGAAGGTCTGTCGGTCGCGATGCCGGGTCTGCGCAAGGGGCTGGGGCTGGTACTGCGGGACGAGCGGTGGCACATCGGGTTCGGATCGCGCATCGTGCAGAGCGCCGACATCGACGAGGAGGTCGTGGAGTCGCTGCTGGAGCAGGGGGAGGTCGCCGCGAAGGCGTGGGGTGACCTCATCACACCCGACGCGATCGAGTCTGCGGTGCGGCAGCACAAGCGCCGGCTCAGAGCCGCCGGCATCAAGTTCTGGTGACCGGGAGGCCGCTCAGCGCGCTCGGCCGAGCCCGATCTCGTCCTGCCACACCGAGGCCTTCGTCCGGTGCTCCCGGGCGATCGCGACGTCCCGCTCGTCGAGCAGCTGCTCGAAGGCCGACGCGGTCGTGCACACGTCCCGCGGCCAGCAGCGGGTGGACAGCTCCAGCAGCTCGCGGCCGCTCGGATAGCGGAAAAGCTCGAGGTCCGCACGGCGCAGGCCCAACCGCGCGGCCCCCACCTTCACCCGGTTGACCATCAACGGTCCGTGCACCCTCAGCTGCCGCAGCTGGTGATCGCCGACGACCGAGTTCCCGCCGCAACGCGCCCACGAATGCTGTGTCGCGGTGAGCAGGCTCCGGGACGCAGCCGCGCCGGCGATCACCTCGGCAGCAGCCGCCGAGTCGACCTCGCGTCGGACCTCGATGTCCTGCCACAGCGCCCCCGGCACGACGTCGAGCTCCACCCGCACCCCCGGAACGGTGACCCGCGAGCGGGCGGTGCCGCTACGGCGCGCGCACACCGAGAGGTCGTAGCGACCGCGGGCCCGACGTCGCAGGCGGATCTCCACCCCGGCCCGGACCAGGTCCAGGGTCGGGGTGTCCAGCAGGTACATCCGCCGGACGCTCCACGTGGGAGCGCAACGCCCGGTCAGGGCTTCGGCGGCCCGTCCGGCAGGGGACAGCAGCAGCGTCTTCAGCTCGACGCTGTCGGCGTGTGCACCGTGGGTACTGAGCTGAGCCAGTGCTTCGGGCGATCCGAACCTCGGCAAGGAACCCCCCGGGTGGGATGCGACGACGTCGGCGGCGGCGCCCTCCACGTTAGGGCCTGGCAGGGGTCGCCACCGATCCTGAGCAAATCTCCGACCGGGGCGGGACGACGACCTGCACCCGATCGCGCTGCCCCGCTTGCCGATCTCGGACACGCTCCGTACGGTCGGATGTGGCTCAGCACACACGGCTCGACGGTCGAACGACCAGCGCCGCGAACCGCGTGTCCTGCCGCCAGTGGTCGACGCCATCGACAGATGGGCTGAGTGACCCGTGGCGGCGTTGCGTGCCTTCCCGCGCGGTCCCTCCCCGATGTGCCGGCGACTTTCGGCCGCGTAGAGCCGGCGACCCGTGGGTGCCGGAAGCCAAGTGGAGGTTGGGGTGGAAGCGATGTTGCCGTGGGCTGAAGGGACGAACATGGCGAGGAGGCGCAGCGGATGACAACGACAGGTGAGCCGTCGGCCGAACTGGCCGACGGCCTGAAGCGGCAGAACAGCACCGGACTGGGCCGGCTGCTCGGGTCCGGGGGCGTCGGGCACGCCGAGGAGGGACCCGACGGCACGATGACCGCCACGATCCGGATCCCGGAGGACGAGCTGTGCTTCGAGCCCGGGACCCTCATCCTGCCCCACGGCGGAGACCTCGAGCTCACGCTCATCAACGACGACAAGAACACCCACTGTGCGGTGCTGCCCAACAACGGGGACCCCAAGTTCATCTGGTTGGTGAACCACTCGAAGGGGACGGCGTCGATCAACCTGGACGGCCCGGGCACCTATTACTACGGCTCCAAGACCGGTAACGACGAGGGCCGTGGCCTGACCGGGGCGATCGTCATCGGCGGGGACGTCCCGGACCACGCCAAGCTCGACCGTCCCCCGCAGCCGCGCCCGTAGGAAGGAGCAGGAGATGACCGACTACGTCGACGCAGGACAGGCCATTCCCTTCGCGCAGCTCAGCGCCGTCAAGGGAATCGCGCCGGCCACCGGCAACGTGGACCACGAGCGCATCCTCAATGCCCGCTCGGAGCCGCAGAACTGGCTCACCTACTACGGCACCTACGACGGTCAGCGCTACAGCGACCTCGACCAGATCACCAAGGAGAACGTCAGACGCCTGTCCCCCGCGTGGGTGTTCCAGGCCGGCTCGGTGGGCATGCAGTCCGGCGCGTCGACCTACTCGTTCGAGGCCTCCCCGCTCGTCGTGGAGGGCGTCATGTACCTCTCCGGCCCGGACGGCAGGTGCTGGGCCCTGGACGCCAAGACCGGCGAGGAGCTCTGGCGGTACAAGCACGCCTCCCCCTACGACGTCTCGCTGTGCTGCGGGAACGTCAACCGCGGCGTGGCCGTGGGGCACGGGAAGGTCTACATGGCCACCCTCAACGCCCACGTCGTCGCGCTCGACGCGACGACCGGCGAGAAGGTCTGGGACACGGTCGCCGGTGACGTGCGGGCGGGCGAGAGCCGCACCGTCGCGCCGCTGCTCGTCAAGGACATGGTCGTCGTCGGGAGCTCGGGCGGAGAGTTCGGGACCCGCGGGTGCCTCGACGCCTTCGACGCGCACACCGGGGAGCGCCGCTGGCGCAGCTACATGATCCCGAAGCCGGGCGAGCCCGGGTCCGAGACCTGGCCGGACGACGGCGAGGCGTGGCAGCGCGGCGGGGCGAACTGCTGGGTCACCCCCACGTACGACCCGGAGCTGGAACTGCTCTACCAGGGAACGGGCAACCCGGCGCCCGACTTCGACGGGGGCGTCCGCCCGGGCGACAACCTCTACACCGACAGCATCGTCGCGGTGGACGTGAACACCGGCGAGATCCGGTGGCACTACCAGTGCACCCCGCACGACCTGTGGGACTACGACTCCACGATGGAGAACCTCCTGTTCGACGCTCCCGACGGGCGCAAGCTGCTCGCGCACGCGGACAAGAACGGGTACTTCTTCGTCCTGGACCGGACCAACGGCGAGCTGGTGCGGGTCTTCCCCTTCGTCGACCGGATCACCTGGGGCGAGATCACCCCCGAGGGCAAGGTCACGGCCAAGGTGTACCCGGACGAGGAGGGCGTCCCGGTGCACTTCTGGCCGGGGCCGGCCGGGGGCAAGGAATGGACACACATGTCCTACAGCCGCCAGACGGGGCTGATCTACGTGCCGGTGCAGGAGGTCGGGGCGACGGCCACCCGACGGCGTCGCGAGTTCAAGGAGAGCATCCCGTACTGGGGCGCGGGCGTCGCCGTGGACCTCGAGGACTTCTACGGCTACGTGGCCGCCATCGACCCGATCTCCGGCGAGGAGAGGTGGCGCTGGCGCAACGAGTACCCGATGTGCGCCTCGACGCTCGCCACGGCGGGCGGGCTGGTGTTCCAGGGGACGCCGACGGGTCAGTTCGTCGCGCTGGACGCCGAGACCGGGGAGAAGCTCTGG